>JAUNND010000027.1:0-29145 GCA_030531595.1 Eubacteriales bacterium
TCAGGGCACATTTTATCCGTCAGCTGCCGCAGACGTATTGTGCGGTGTTGCCATAGATAAAAAGCCGGTCAGAATTCTGCCTCGGTCTTTTTGAGAGCCTGCTTCAGACCCTCAACGTCCGACACGGCATACATCACGTATCGGTCGCATTTGTCCGCCTCGGTATCCATGCTCACACCGACGACTGCGGCCTCGCGCATATTGGCTTTCAGATTTTTTTCACCCTCCATACCGGTCACAAAGCTCGTGTGTCCGTCGGCATCGGTGACAAAGTATGCCTTGCCGCACTTGGCTATTTCGACATCACGGACGGTATTGGAAAGGGTCAGATAACGCTTGTCGGTAACGGCATAGCGTATCTTGGTTTTCAGAAGCTTGCTGTCTCTCGGAACATTGATCGGCGGCAGGATACAGACGATCCATACGAAGATCAGCAATCCCCATTTTACGCCGACATCGTTGTCCCCCGCCGCGATAAAATACGCCGCTGTCAGCGCGGCCGCGATCACAAGAGAAATAATAAGCTTCCTTATAAATATCGGCTTATAGGTTCTGTCAAAGGTCTCAAAGCTCTCGGGGCTCCCGCTCCAGAGCAGAGTTTCATCCGAAGCGAGTGTTTTATTCAACAGTTCATCCATGGCGATGACCTCCGTATATCTTTATGGACTCATAATAGCACGAAGGTCTGTTAATCATGTGTCAAGAAAACGCCGGATGCGCTAATATTTCGTTAATCGCCCTCTATCATGCGGTAGCCTACGCCGACCTCCGTGAAGATATATTCCGGCGCGGCGGGATTTTTTTCGATCTTCCGGCGGATATTCGCCATATTCACGCGCAGTATCTGATTGCTTCCTTTGAGCTGCGGTCCCCACAGCTCCTTCATTATGAAATCGTAGGTCAGCACCTTACCGGCGTTTTTGGCAAGGAGAGATACGATGCGAAACTCATTTTGCGTAAGACCGACGTTCTTCCCGTTGATCTGCGCCTGATGCTTGTTGTAATCTACCGTCAGCTCGCCGGTCGTGAAAATGCCGTTGTCGGCGATCGTTCCGCTTACCGTATGTGCATGGCGCAGCGCGACACGGACTCTCGCCAGAAGCTCCGCCGCGCCGAAGGGCTTTGTCAGATAGTCGTCCGCGCCCAGATCGAGAGAGAGCACCTTGTCCTGCTCATGCGTCCTCGCCGAAACGACGATAATGGGAAGCTGGGTCCACGAGCGAACGGAGGAAATGATGTCCGTGCCGTCCATATCCGGCAGACCGAGATCGAGCACGACAAGGTCGGGGCAGTGGGAGCTTATCATGGACAGAGCCTCGCTTCCGCTTCCCGACACGATTACATCATAGCCGTTGGAAGTCAAAACGGCTTTGATATAGCCCGAAATAGTCTTTTCGTCATCGACGACCAGTATTTTATCCCTGACCTTCATAGTATTCTCCTATGGGTAATGTAAATTTAAATTCCGCCCCGCCGTCGGGGAGGTTGCGGGCGGATATTTCCCCGCCGTGGGCGCGGATGATCGTGCGGCACACGGAAAGCCCGATCCCCATACAGCGTGAGTTGTCTGCCCGTCGGGTGTCCGAAATGTGGAGCACCCCGTCAAACAGATGCTCCGTCATGTGCTCGTCAATTCCCCTGCCGTTGTCGGCGACCGCCACGGCGCAATATCCGTTTTCGACGGTTACGCGGATATCGATCACGCTCGTCGTCACGCCGTGGAGCACCGCGTTGTCCATCAGATTGAGAATGACCTGCTCTATAAGCATCGCGTCCATATCCACGAAAAGCAGTGTATCCGGCACCGAAACCGTGACCTCTATGCCGCTGTTTCTTTTCCTGAAATTAACCACCGTCTCGCTGATGACCTCTTCCGGCATTTCCGGCTGCTTTCTGATCGTCCGTTCCCCGTCGCCCACGCGCGTGATAGACAGCAGGTTTTCGACCATCCGACAGAGCCACTCCGCGTCCGCTTTCGCATCCTGCAGAAGCTCCCGTCTCTGCCGCCCGTCAAGAGCGCCCTCATCATCCAGCACCGCGCCGATGGAGCCGCTTATGGTCGTCAGGGGCGTACGGAGATCATGGGACACGGCGCGAAGGAGATTTGCACGCATCTTTTCCTTTTCGATCTCGGACTTTATGCGCTCCTGCGCTTTCAGCCTTGCGGTCAATGTCGAGACGGCAAAGCCGACCGCAAACATCGTCGTAAAGGTGATCGGGTATCCGTACATGGAAAAGTCAAGCTTGAAATACGGGTAGGTAAACGCCCAGTTTACGGCAAATACGCTCAGAATTGCCGCCAATATGCCGTAGAAATAGCCGTCCGTCAGAAGGGATATCACAAGAGTGCACAGCACGAACACAAGCGGAACATAAACGTCCGAGCTGATCATCTTCTGCATCAGCAGCGTCAGCGCACAGGCAGCGCCTATCGACAGGATAAACACGCACCAGCCCTTCCACGACAGAGGCAGATACTCGCGTCTTTTATCTCTGATTTTCAAAAGAAAGTCCTTCAAAGCTTTTCTCTCCGAAGCGTTTTTTTTTATTATACCATAGCCGGCGTTAAGAGGCTGTTAAAAAACATTCGGGAGGATATGTATCAATTACGCTCATGACGCAAAAATGTGCCGACGGGAAGCGTTCACAATGGCGGTAAGTTAACGTTTTCATCCGTAGGGCGCTGGCTGTCTCCCGCCGGAAAGTCGGAGTTTCCGTGCGGTTACGGCGGGAGCGAGCCCCCGCCCTACAGATACTTACATTGGGAAATGTCCGCGTTGACACATTTCAGCATTTTTCGGCTATTCTATATACAAGCTCCTTTGTTTTCTCCCAGCCGAGGCAGCCGTCGGTTATGGACTGACCGAACACATCGCCGCCCGGTCTCTGGCAGCCGTCAACAAGGTAGGATTCGATCATAAAGCCTTTGACTATGCGCTTTATGTCCGCGTTTCTTTCCGCGCTGCCGAGTACATCCGCGGCGATCTCGCTCTGCTTTTCCCAGTGCTTGCCGGAATTGGCGTGATTTGTATCGATCATGACGGCAGGAGCAGTGAGCTTTTCCTCCGCAAGCATTTCGGAAAGCCCTGCAAGACAGTCATAGCCGTAATTCGGCACATAATTCCCGTCCGCGTCCGTCCCGCCGCGAAGTATCGCGTGGACATAGGAGTTGCCGCCGGTGTGGACCTCCCAGCCGTTATAAACGAATGTATGATGGGTGGACGCAGCCGAGATCGAGTTGAGCATCACATCGAGATCGCCGCCGGTTGGGTTTTTCATGCCCACCGCCACGTCAAGCCCGCTCGATACGAGACGGTGCTGCTGGTTTTCAACCGAGCGTGCGCCGACCGTCACATAGCTGAGCACATCCGAGAGATAGAAATGGTTCTCGGGATAGAGCATCTCGTCGGCCGTGGAAAAGCCCGTCTGCTCAAGTACCTTCATATGCATTTTGCGTATGGAGATAAGCCCCTTGAGCATATCCGGCCGTGCGTTCGGATCGGGCTGGTGCAGCATCCCCTTATAGCCCTCGCCGGTCGTGCGGGGCTTGTTGGAATAGACGCGGGGTACAAGCAGAAGCCTGTCGCCGACCTCCTCCTGCAAAACACGCAGACGCGAGGCGTATTCGAGCACCGCGTCCTCTCTGTCGGCAGAGCACGGGCCGATCACAAGAAGGAGCCTGTCATCCTCGCCGGCAAGTACCGATTTCACCGCACTGTCCGTATTCTGTTTTCTCTCCGCCATTTCCGCGCTTATCGGATACATATCCTTTATCGCCTGAAACGTCGGCAGCTTACGCTTAAATTCTATCATTTTTCAGCTCTTCTATTATCCTGAAATAGTCTCCGAAGCTCTTGTTCACGCTCTCCGCGCCGCCGATAGTCCCGCCGTAACGAAGGCACGGCAATACAAGCGCCATCGCTATGCGATGATCATTGTGACTGCTCAGAATTTCAGTCGGCGCGTGGAGCTTGCTTTTTATTATGTCAACCGAATTATCGTTAACAGTAATATGACAACCGTATTTTGTCAACTCGCTTGCCATAGCCTGCGCCCGATCGCTCTCCTTGAGTCTCAATCGGCGGGTTCCCGTCAGTGTGCCGCCGCAATTCATCGCGGCAAACGCCATCAGCACCGGCGCAAGATCGGGACAGCCGGACACATCGAGCGTGACATTTCCGTTTTTCAGCCGTTCAAAATAATTAAGGCAGATCCTGTCCGGCTGGATGCTGTTTTCACTCAGACCGCTGAGCTCTATGTCATGTCCCAGAAATTTCAGCGCATAAAAGGGCGCGGCGTTTGACCAGTCGCCCTCGACGGTGTATTCCCCGCGGAAATATGACTGATTTCCTTTTATTCTGAAAACGTTTTTTTCGTTTTCGTACACATTTACGCCGAAATCGCGCATGACCGAAAGCGTCATATCGATATAGGCGCGGCTCTCGACCGGCGGCAGAACGCGTATCACGCTGTCACCGTCAAGCGTCGGAAGCGCCAGCAGCAGACCGGATATGAACTGACTGCTCACATCGCCCTTCAGCACATACTCCCCCGCCGTCAGCTTTCCCGAAACCGAAATGCTGTCGGCGGTTTTTTTTACGGAAATACCGTGCTCGGGCAAAACGCGCTCATATTCGCTTATGCCGCGCTCCATAAGTCTCGGACTGCCCGTAAACCTCCCGCCGCCGATAAGCAGTGACAGAGGCACGAAAAAGCGCAGAGTCGTACCGCTCTCACGGCAGTTATAAGCTTTTGCGCCGTTTTTGAAGCTCTCGATGCACTCAAGCGTTGCGAAGACGTCCTCTCCTCCGCCGATGTTTATTATTCTGCATGGCTTTTCGGAGAGAGCGGCGCAGATAAGAGCGCGGTGGGTATAGCTTTTTGAGGGTGGAGCCGTTACCGTGCCTTTAAGGACGGCAGGCGTAATTGTCATGTTCATTTCAGTTCACCGGCAAGAAAATCAAGGGCGGTGATATAACCGCGCAGACCCTCGCCCATAACGGTTTTCAGGCAGCATTCGCGCACATAGCTTATCTGACGGAACGCCTCACGTTTCGATACGTCGCTGATATGCACCTCAACGGCGGGGATATCCACGGCCTTCAGCGCGTCGGCGATGGCGATGCTCGTATGGGTATAGGCGGCGGGATTGATGATGATGCCGTCCGTGCCGTCAAAATACGCCTGCTGGATCGCGTCAACTATCGCGCCCTCGTGGTTGGACTGGAAAAAGACGACACTGACCGAAAGCTCCTCCGCCCTTCCGGTGATCATTTTCACAAGGGTTTCATAGCTCTCCGTGCCGTATATATCCGGTTCACGAATGCCGAGCATATTGATGTTCGGACCGTTTATGATCAGGAGCTTCATAATAACCTCTTATATATTTAGTTTGAAGTTTGGAGTTTGGAGTGTGGAGTTTAAAGTAAACTTGAAGTGTACCCCACGTAATGGACAACTTTGATTTGCAGTGTATACATGGCGTCAAATCCGTAGGGCGGGGGCTCTGCTCCCGCCGAAAAGTCAATGCTTCCGTCATGTCACGGCGGGAAGACTCCCTCCGGCGGAGGGAGATGTCGGCAAAGGCGACAGAGGGAGGGGAGATCGAGAGCCCCCGCCCTACGGATTACAGCATATTTTTAACTTTCCGCTTTCCACTTTTCGCTTTGATTTGTTCCGCTGTGTCCGTGACGGCGCCGTCGGCGTTTATGATAACGTCGGCGGTCGAGGTATAGATACCGTATCGCTCGTTATAGCGGCGCATTAGTGCTTCCCGATCCGATGAAAGCGGTCGGTCGGCGGTCGCCATGAGCTTTTCCGGCGAACGGTCAAGGAAATAAAGCGTGCCGTTGTGCCTGAGTCTTCTGACGTTTCCGTCATTGAGCACCGCGCCGCCGCCGGTCGCAATAACGCAGCCGCTTTTTTTTGAAAGCTCCGCGATGACCTCGGATTCTGCCGTGCGGAATGCCGCCTCGCCGCTTTTTTCAAAGAAGTCCGCTATCGGCATACCGAGCTTTTCAACTATTATATCATCGCTGTCAAAAAACGCTCTGCCGGTCTTTTCGGCAAGCAGCTTTCCGACAGTCGTTTTTCCGCTTGACGGCATACCGGTGAGCACAAGGTTTCGTTTGTCGTTATAAACGCGCAGGAACGTTTTTTCAATGTCGCTTGCGTCCGCTTCCCTGCCGAGAAACAGTGCGCTTGCATAGACCGCCTGCGCCGTGAGCATATAAAGACCGCCGTCGGCAGCCATGCCCCTTGCCTGCGCATCAAGCACAAGGTCGGTGCGGAGAGGATTATAGACGACGTCCAGCACAGCCTCGCATTTCTTAAACGGCGCAAGGTCTATGGCCTGCCCGTCCGTGTACGGAAACATTCCGACCGGGGTGGTATTGAAAACGATCCGTGCGTCAGCGTGCTTTTCGGCGACCTCTTCATAGCTCACATCTCCGTTTTTCCCGCTTCTCGAAACGGTTATTATCTCGCCCGCTCCGAGTATTTTCGCTGCTGCCCGGGCTGTCTTCGATGTGCCGCCGCTGCCCAATATGAGAAGCTTTTTCCCTTTTGCGTCTATGCCGATCCGCTTTGCGAGAGCAAGCATCCCCGCAAGGTCGGTATTATAGCCGAACAGTCTGCCGTTTCGGTTGACGATCGTATTCACAGCGCCAATGGACGCGGCGTTTTCGGAGATCCCGTCCAGATACGGAATGACCGCCTGTTTATAGGGAATTGTGACGTTTATGGCATTAAACTCCCGCTTTCGGAGAAATCCGCCCAGCTCCTCGGGCTTTAATTCCGCCAGCTCATATTTATAATCGGCGATCAGCGCGTGTATCTCGCGGGAATAGCTGTGTCCCAGATGCTCACCGATCAGTCCGTATCTCATCCTTCAAAACCTCTTGTAAAAACATCCGTCCCGTAGCGACGGGCAAGCATATCGCACAGGACAAGTGCGCTCACGCTGTCGATAACGACTCCTATGCGGCGCACGATGGCGCCGTCATGCCGTCCCTTTACGGTGATCTCCGTATCTTCACCTTTGATAAAATCAACGGTCTTCTGCGTGATGCCGATGGACGGTGTGGGCTTGACGGCACAGCGGAAAACGATCTCCATACCGTTCGTAATACCGCCGTTTATGCCGCCGTTGTTGTTCGTTACGGTTATGACTTTGCCGTTTTTCATGCGGAAAGCGTCGTTAAATTCACTCCCGCGCATGGAAGCGCCCGCAAAGCCCGCGCCGAACTCAATGCCCTTTATTCCTCCGATAGAGAAAACGGCATGACTGAGCAGACCCTCCACACTGTCAAACCACGGCTCGCCCACACCGGCGGGCACGCCACTTATAACGGTTTTTGTCGTACCGCCGACGCTGTCCCCGTCCGCAGCTTTTGACAGGTCGCAGCTTTCTATCACGGTATTGACGGAAATACCGAGCTTTTCAAGCGCGGAAAGAAAGATCGCTCCCGCCGCAGTGAGAGGCGCCGTGAGTCTGCCGGAGAAATGTCCGCCGCCACGGTAATCCTCATAGCCGTGATATTTGCAATACGCAGAATAGTCGGCATGGGAGGGTCTGGCAATGCCGCAGGTATAATCGCAGGAACGTATATCCTCATTCGGAATTAAGATCGCAAGCGGTGTGCCGGTGGTATAGCCGTTGAAAACGCCGCTGACTATTCTGAAAGCGTCCTTTTCCGTGCGGGAGGTATCAGAAGCCTCCGAAGGGCGGCGCTTTGCAAGAGCCTGTTTTATCCTCTCTTCGTCCACGGCAATTCCGGGGGCAAGCCCGTCTATGACCGCGCCGATCTCGCTGCCGTGGCTCTCGCCGAACAGCGTCAGTGAAACGGATGTGCCGAAGGTATTATTCATCTGCTCACCAGCCTTGCTCTTATCTCGTCAACGCTCAGCTTTTCAAACGAAAAGCTGCCGATCTCGCCGACAAAAACGGTATTTATGCCGTCTGAGTCGGACTTTTTATCGTGTATGATATACGGCGTCAGCGCATCCGCACTGTCCGTTATTTCCGTCGGAAGTCCGTACTTTTTCAAAACGGGAATGAGCCGCTCCCGCACCCTTTCGCTGCACATGGGCAGCATACCGAGCGCCACGCACTCGCCGTGGAGAAGTCTGCCGTTATTATACGACTCGATGGCGTGACCGACGGTGTGACCGAAATTCAGCACGCGCCTCAGACCGTTTTCCTTTTCGTCCCGCTCCACAACGTAAGCTTTTATTTTCAGGGAGCGTTCGATAAGCTTTTCCGTGTCGATACCGTTTTCGATCATTTCAAAAAGCTCTCTGTCACAGGTGAGAGCCATTTTGATGCTCTCTGCCATACCCGCACGCAGCTGACGCGGATCAAGGGTTTTCAGAACATCCGTGTCAATCATGACGCCTTTCGGCTGATAAAACGCGCCGACAAGGTTCTTTACTCCATTAAAGTCAATGCCCGTCTTGCCGCCGACGGAGGAATCCACCTGTGCAAGCAGCGTCGTGGGTATATTGTAAAAGTCCACGCCGCGCATATAGCAGGAGGCTGCAAACCCGGCGAGATCGCCGACGACGCCGCCGCCGACCGCGACAACACAGTCGGTGCGGTCCATGTTGAAATCAAGCATGGCGGCAAGGAGCCTGTGCAGCTCCTCAAAGCTCTTGCTCCGCTCTCCGGCGGGAATAACATGAATACGCCCCTGTCCGCACTGCGCCTCAACACTCTGCGCATACACCTCGGGCACGAGCGAATCGGTGACGATCATTACACGCCTTAAAAGGTCAAACCGCTCCCCCGCCTTTTTCAGTCCTCCGCGTTCAATGCGGACGTCAAATCCGATCTCCACTCTCCACTCTCCGCTTTTCAATCCGTATAAAAGCTTCCTGCAAGCTTTAATTTCGCGCACACCGCCGAAAGCTCCTGCAAAAGCTCTTTTCCGTTTTCGCCCTCGATGCTGCCCTCCGCTTCCAGATAGAAGAAGCTGCCCCATGGCAGATCCTCTTTCGGGCAGCTTCTGAGAGAGCGCATATTGTAGCCGTGCGCTCCGATAATGTTGAGCACCTGCGCCAGTGCGCCGGTCTCATTGCGGACGGTGAAAACGAGGATAAAGCCCTCGCCGTCGCGCTTTCTGGCGGAGACGGGCATACTCCGCGCTCCGGAAAACGCCCCGCAGCGTACCGTACCGTTTTCGGTCTTTACATCATATATCTGATTTACATACAGCTCGCCCGTGAACAGCAGTTTCGCCGATACAGAGGCGTTTTCTCCCTCCAGAGGCAAAACGGCAATGTCCGACTTGCCTTCCTCAACAGCGCGGTAAGCCTCTTCGATATCCGCCCGCACACTCAGTCCCGCCTCCGGAAACATCGCGTGTGCGGCATCCTCCGCCCCGCTGCAGCAGATCACCCGCAGACCCTTCATCAGTCTGAGCTGATAGGCACAGCTGAGATCAATGGTATTGCGGATAAAGCGGACATAGTAGGAGTTTATGTCCGGGTCGCCGATAAAGGCGCGGTTTTTATTGATAAGGTCGTTTTCGCGCTCTCTGTCGCGGATGGAAAGACCGTGGGACTGCTTGTAATGCGCAACTCTTGCGCAGACCTTCATTCTCGCCTCAAACAGCTTTGCCATCTGCTCGTCAATTTCGTTTATCTCTTTTCTTGCGATCTCAAGTTCATTCATATGTTTACCCGATTTTAAAAAACAGGAGCGATGAAAGATCGCTCCTGTAAAATTATCCGTTAAAAAGCTTATGCTCAGTGATGGCCGTGGTGTGGATGATGTGCAGGCTTGTAGTCGGGATTTATCATCGGGTCAGAGTCATACCACGCATGGCACACGCTGCAGTAGGAGCGGATGATCACCTTGGAATTGTCCGCCGAGAACATTTTGAAAGCAGTATCCCATGAATGGACATGCTTGCATACGCCCTCACCGTGCTGTCCGGAGCACAGAGGCTCAAGGCAGTTATAGCAGATGCCGTGGTCGCTGCCGTCGCAGGCATAGTGACCCACAACGCCGCACTCGGCGTCACCGTGGCCGACCTCGCCGACTTCACAGCTGAAATGGCCGCAGCTCATAACGTGGAACTGCTTTCCCTGATCTTCGCCGCACTGAGAGCAGATGTTCTTGGCAACATCGCCCTTTACGGTGACAGCAGAGGTCGCAATGGCGTTGCCGTCAAAGTCGGACAGAGTGACGGTGGTCTCACCGTTGTCGGTAAAGTGGAAAGAACCGGCATTCTCAAAAATACATACGGAGGCGTTATCGCTGGTATAGGTGCATCCGTTTGTGCCGAGCACGACCTGCTTGCCGAAGGATACCTCATTTGCATCATTGACAGTGACGTCAAACACCATGTTGTCGAACTTGTCAAAATTTACCGGTACGCCCTTCATAAGCCGGTAAAACTCCGCAACGGTCTTTTCCTCGGCTTTTCCGTGGACACGGCTGCCGTCGGAGGCCTTGAGGACCTTTCCGTTTCTGTCAACATAGAGCGTGTAATTTTTCTCGCCGTCGGCAAAAGCGCCGGCAGTGAGGCTGAGGATCATGATAAGGGTCAATAATAAAGCAATATAGCGTTTCATAATTCCACCTCCAAAATTCGGATAACTTATACTATCACATTTCGTCCCGAATGTCTAACAAAAAAATTAAAAATCTTCGTCAAGCTTATAGCTCAGATCCTCTTCATAGCTCAGACGTTCCTCGCGCTTTGCAAGGATACGGAAAAGCGAGGGAATGTGACGGAACAGCTCAAGTCCGGCGCAGACGAAAATGAGATTTCTTATGAGTACATCGTCAACCGTCAGAAGTGCGACAGCCGCCGCCGTAAGCGCCGCCGTGACAGCACCGAGGGAAAGATAACGCAGAATGACCGTCACCAGAAGTCCCACGACAGCCGCCGCAATACCCGCCGACGGCGCGGCAAAGCCGGCGACAAGCGCCATTGCGACCGTTGCATGGCAGCCGTGAAAATCCGAAAACAGCGGATAGAGCCTGCCGAGCAGCATACATACGCCCGCGAAGATAAAGCCCACGTCGGCGTGTCCCTTGAAGTTCAGGATAAGTCCGCCGAGCAGGATGGGGATGACGTCCTTCACGAGTTCAACAATGAGGAGCTTCAAAAAGCCCTTCAGACCGTAAACACGTCTGAAGTTTGAAAACCACACATTCCCCCTGCCGAGCCGGCTCAGCCGCGTTCTGAAAACGTAGTTGGAGGCGAGAACGGTGGTGCTGATGCTTCCGATGCCGTAGGAGAGCATCGCAATGATCAGCAGCAAAGCCCAGTACAGTATCATTCCTTATCACCTTTCTGACGTATCACGATACGCACAGGCGTTCCCTCCAGACCGAAAACGGAGCGTATCTGGTTTTCAAGGTATCTCTGATATGAGAAGTGGAACAGCTCCGAGCTGTTGCAGAAGATAACAAAGTTTGGCGGCTTGATGCCGGTCTGGGTCATGTAATAGATCTTCAGGCGGCGGCCCTTGTCGGTGGGTGGCTGGACTCTCGCCTGTGCGTCGGCGAGAACATTGTTGAGCATACCGGTGGTGATGCGCATATTGGTCTGGTCGTTGACGTAGTTTATAAGCTCGAAAAGCCTGTCCGTGCGCTGACCGGTGAGAGCGGAAATAAAGACGACAGGTGCATAGCTCATAAAGCTCAGATCGCGCAGAACATCCTTGCGCATCTTCTCCATCGTGCCCGTCTCTTTTTCGACAAGATCCCACTTGTTGACAACGATGATGCTCGCCTTGCCCGCCTCGTGCGCAAGACCGGCTATCTTGGTGTCCTGCTCGGTCACGCCGTCGCGCCCATCGATCATGATAAGGCACACGTCCGAGCGCTCTATCGCCATCTGGGCACGCATGACGGAGAATTTCTCCACGCGCTCCTCGACCTTGGACTTGCGGCGGATACCGGCGGTATCGATAAAGGTATAGCGTCCGACCTCATTTTCGAAGAAGCTGTCGACCGCGTCGCGGGTCGTACCCGCCACATCGCTGACTATCGTGCGCTTTTCGCCTAAGATGCAGTTGACAAGGGATGATTTGCCGACATTCGGCTTGCCGATGACGCAGACCTTTATCGTGTCGTCCTCGTCCTCGTTTTCATCCTCTTCGGGGAAGTATTTCAGGCACTCGTCCAGAAGGTCGCCCGTACCGTGGCCGTGTACGGCGGAGACGGGGATGGGATCACCGAGACCGAGACAGTAGAACTCATACACGTTCGGGTCGACAGCGCCTGTTGAGTCCGCCTTGTTCACAGCCAGCACGACCGGCTTTTTTGAGCGCAGGAGCATATTGGCGACATCCTTGTCAGCCGCCGTCACGCCGGTGCGAAGGTCGGTCACGAGCACGATGACGGTGGCGGTGTCAATGGCGATCTGCGCCTGCTCGCGCATGAAAAGGAGAATTTCGTTGTCGGTCGTCGGCTCTATGCCGCCGGTATCGACCATATCGAATTTTCTGCCGCACCACTCGCAGGGCGCGTACAGTCTGTCGCGTGTAACGCCGGGCGTGTCCTCGACGATGGAAAGACGCTGTCCCACAAGACGGTTGAACAGCATGGATTTGCCCACATTGGGCCTGCCTACTATTGCAACAAGAGGTCTTGACATTCTATTTGCCTCCTAATAATGGTCATATTTAACAGTCGATTTCAGTTGATCTGTAAGGCGGGGGCTTGCTCCCGCCGAAAAGCCGGACATTACATCAGGTTACGGCGGGAGCAAGCCCACGCCCTACAGTTCGTCAGTAAAATCAAAAGCTGATCTTATTATACTTATAGTATTCCGTCTGCTCGCCGTCACATTCGGGAAGCTTCACCTCCGGCAGTTCGCCCGAGATCGCATCCCACAGGGCAAAGCCGTCCTGCTCTATTGGGTAGATCGGCACATTGAGCGCCTTAACGGCGTCGGTGAGCTTCACACCGTCCAGAAAATCCATTTCCGCCCGGCGAAGCATATTCTGAGAGATGAAAAGTCTCTCCCCTAAATCCTTATCCTTTAACTGTCGGATAAGGTCTCCGCCGGTAATAAGACCGGTGACATTGATGCTGTGACCGAAAAAGTCATTTTCTATGGCATATACCCTGCCGTCAAGCGAGGGGTATTTCTCCTTTGCCTTTTCAAGAAGCTTTTCGAAAAACGGCGCCGCCGAAACGCCGGTAGCTATTGAAAACGCTGCGCCGTCAATGCCGTCCGACAGCTTCAGCGCGGATGAAAACTCCGTTTCCATCAGTCTGAACATTCCCACGCCGTTTTCAAGCTGGGTGTATTCCTCGTAAAACTCATCCTCGGGAATGGCGCGTCCCGCTTTGATATAAAGCTCATCGCCGCAGAAGAAAAGGCGCGTCCCGAAGCGTTTTATACACTCGTCACCGAACGCCGTGACCTGATCGAGCACCTGTTCCGCCCGCTCCTTTGTGAACTCCGTCAGCGGGTAAAGACCCTCACGGAATTTCGTCACGCCAAGCGGCACGACGGAGACGCTGTGAACTCCCGGGTACATATCGGCTAAGTCGCGCATCGTCCTGTCCAGCGCTGTGCCGTCGTTTACATCGGGACAGCAGACGATCTGACAGTTCATTGTAATGCCGTTTTCGGCAAAGCGCCGCATGACGTCGACGCTCTTTCCCGCGTTTGGGTTACGGAGCATTTTCACGCGAAGCTCGGGATCGGTGGTATGCACGGAGACATTTACGGGGCTTATATGCAGATCGATTATGCGCTGAATTTCACGCGGTGAAAGGTTCGTCAGCGTGATGTAGTTGCCCATGAGAAAGCTCAGACGGGCGTCGTCATCCTTGAAGTACATCGTCGGGCGCATACCCTTCGGGAGCTGATCGATAAAGCAGAAGATACAGTTGTTGGCGCAGGAACGGGGCTTATCCATGAGGTAGCTTTCAAAATCCAGCCCTAAATCGCCGCCCTCGCGCTTTGTGAGGCGGATCTCGCTCTCCGTACCGTCAGGTGAGCGGAGAACGACGGAGAGCTTTTCGTCGTAAGCGAAAAACTTATAGTCCAGCACGTCGGCTATTTTATTCCCGTTTATCGAAACGAGCGCATCACCGGCGTGAGCCCTGCCGTGCAGCGGGCTTGTGCGGTCTATTGATTTGATAATGTTTTCCAAAGCTAAACTCCTCGCGGTTTTCATTCGCTCCGTATGGCGGGGCTTGCTCCCGCCGAAAAGTCGGAGTTTCTGCAAATCTGCGGCGGGAGCAAGCCCCCGCCCTACAGATAATCAGTCAGAGGTAAAGAAAAGGAGGAGAGGACATTCTCCTCTCCTCCAAAAGCTTTTTTACTTGCTCTCTTCAACAGTGATGACCTGACGGCCGTTGTACTTACCGCAGGACTTGCAGGCACGATGGGGCATGCAGAATTCACCGCAGCTGGGGCACTTCACGATGCCGGGAACAGCGAGCTTCCATGTGGAAGAACGTCTCTTATCACGTCTCTGTCTTGATACTTTTCCTTTTGGGACTGCCATGTTGACACCTCCTGATAACAGCTGTTTATGAGCAGCTCTAATATTTAATTGCCATTGGGTTATTTATCCAAAAGCTGCTCAAGCACAGCAAATCTTGGATCAAGTTGTTTCCTGCATCCGCAGGGGCCGAGGTTGAGATTTTTACCGCAGCGTGTACACAGACCCTTGCAGTCTTCAGAGCAGAGGAATTTTGTCTCCATGTCCAGAATAAACAGTGTTGAAACTATTTCATCAATGTCTACTCCGTCACCCTCAAGGATAAACAGCTCGGGATCGACTCCCGTGTCCTCCTCGACGATGGTGGCGTCAAGCTCCGTCACCTTGGTGCTTGAAAATTCTTCTCCGCAGCGGTCGCAGATACAGCGCATCTCAGCCGTAACGGTTCCCTTGAGACGCAGTATACCGGCCTCGTTGAAAACCGTGCCTTCGGCATATGGCGGCAGATCATAGCCTGCAACAGAAGGGAAATCCAGATTATCGGTGCTCATTTCACACGCAAAGGGAACGGACGCACCGGGTACTTCAATAATTTCTCTCAGATCTAACAGCATATGATTTACGCCTCCGCTGACATCAGCCTTAGTATTATAGTTTGTTTGTCAATGCTTGTCAACAGGAATTTTCCTGATTTTTATGTTTTTTTCGGTATTTTCTTTATTGAAATATTATGTAAATCAGTATTTGAAGCTCGGATCGTAGTGCGCGTAGAATTCTTCAAGGCAAAGACCGTGATCCATAATGAATTTTGCGGCCTCCTGACCGACATAGCGGTAATGCCAGGGTTCATCCCAGCCGGTGAGCAGAAGCTTCTTGGTGGGGTATCTCTTAATGAAGCCGTATTCCCAGCAGTGCTCGTCAAGCCAGGCAAAGAAATTCTGATCCATGTCGGCGTAGACCATTCTCGAACGTTCCCTGTCCAGAAGGTCGACCGCCAGACCGAGCTGATGCTCGGAGGAGCCGGGCTTCATGACGATGCTCTCGGCCTCCTTTGCCGCCTCCTGATAGATGGGGTCGGTGTAATCGACGGTCTTGCCGCCCGCCTTCTCATAGGCTATCTGGCTTGCCTTCTGGTTGAAAAGCTGGCTCTGGAAGGAATATGTTCTGTATGCCGCGGCGATATAGGGCTTGAAGCCCGCGTCGATCATGTCGTAGATCATGGCGTTGAGCTCATCGATATGGTCGACGCGAAACTGCATCCATGTAGTCGTCGCTATCGTGTCTACCTCCGGCACGGAGACGGACGAAAGCAGATTGTCGTTATTGATGACGGAATAGATATCCATCGTGATATCGATGTCGGGCCAGATATTTGCGGTAGGCTCCGGCGTTTCGGTCGGCACGGGAGTGGAGAAATTAACGCTGTCCGAGCTGACGTAAGCCCCGTCGATCCCGCCGAAGATCACGTCTGTCTGTCTGTCCATACGTGAAATGACGATCGTATATAATATCAGGCAAAGCGCACCCATTGTAATGATCCAAAGAAATTTCCGGCGCATTTTTGAGCGTTCACCCTTTCTTTATAATTTTCTGAGATTATATCAGATATAAATACTTTTTGCAAGTGTGTTGCCGGACGTTCCCCACCTGTGCTCCATTATTTACGGAAATTTCTTATTAATTTCACAATTCAGCGCCACTTTTATGTTACGAGAGCTTGATCCTGAGTTTTTCAAGCGCTCTTTTTTCGATCCGTGACACGTACGAGCGGCTGATCGAGCATATTTCCGCCGTTTCCTGCTGGGTCTTCGGTTCCGCGCCGTCAAGCCCGTAACGCAGCCGTATGATCTCCGCTTCCCGCTTTGTAAGGGTCGTATCGATAACCGTTCTGAGCTTCCCGCACAGCTCCTCGCTGCTGAGTCTTTCGTCAAGATCGTCCTCATAGGCGACCACATCCATCACCGAAAGGCCGTTGCCCTCACCGTCCACATCAAGGGTATCGCTCAGGCTCACATCCCCCGCCGTCTTTTTCCGTGAACGGAAATACATGAGGATCTCGTTTGCTATCCTCACCCCAAGGCGTTTTACTGTCACCAAAGGGTTTTATTTCGTATATTCCCTCCTCATCATTGTAATTTACATCGCCGAAAGGCTCAAGTTCTTCGTTGTCGTCATCTTCGGAAATATTTTCCGAGTCTTTTTCGGAAGTCTGCGGGAAATCCGTATCGTCCTCCGCGCCGAAAAGATAGACATGGGCGCTTTCACCGTCCCACACCACCTTGCGGACAAGGGTTCGTATGGCAGCGCGTTTCTGCTCCACGGTCATTTCGTCTATGCTGCTGCTGAAAACGGACAGGAGCTGACGCATAAGGTCAAATTCGATATCACTCAGCGCGTGCTGTGATGTGAGACTCTCCAGCTCCGTAATGCGTCCGCTAAGTTCATCGCGCTCAAAACCGAGTTTTTCGATCCGTTGGGCAATCTCTGTTTTTGCACTGCTTTCACCGATCACAGTCAACGTATCCACAAGAGCTTCGATCTTTTTTTCGACTTCTGCTCTTTCGTTTTTCATCTCCGCAATATGCTGTTCATAATCCGTCCGGTTTCCGGTATAGAATTTCCGACTTTTTTCAAGGCTGTCTATGAATGTGGCTTTATCGCCTTCCAGCTGCTTTATCTGCTCTATGATCGCCGCGTCCAGAACATTGCCGTTAGCGTTCTTTCTGCTGCACAGCAGCTTCTGACTGTTTTCTTTCAGCTTGCAGACATAAGTATAAATCGGCTTGTCGTCCGCAGTTGTCCGTTTGCTGAGCTTCGGGTACATCCTGTTGCCGCAGGAGCAATACAAAAGTCCTGTAAGAAGCGCTTCGTTGTTGCGCGGTTTGCGGTAAGCCTTGGACTTGTTGCGTTCAAGTGACTGCTGCACCTTCACCCAGGTTTTGCCGGGGATCAAACCCTTGTGAAGTCCCACAGAGACGATCCATTCACTCGTCGGCAGATACTCCGTGGCCTTTCCCTTTTCCTGCGCCGTGCGGTTATAGGCCATAATCCCGTGCGCCTCGTCAAACGCCTCTTTGCCGGAGAAAAGGTCTGTTCCGGCAGAAATGAAATATTCATAGGCGTCGTTGTCGGCTATGAGATACACAGGGTTTTGCAGAATGGATTTAATGGAAAAACGGGTATAGAGATTATCGTTTTTTGTTTTGATGCCTCGCCGGATCAGTTCTCCCTCGGTTTTGGTCAGAGAGTCGGTTTCAATATACAGATCATATATGAGCCGGACGATTTCCGCTTCCTCGTTCAGAAGCTTCAGCTTGCATATCTTTTTCGTTTTGCCGTCGATCGTGATGCTCTGCACGGCTTCCGATGTGTAGCCGGTCGGAGTAATTCCGCCGAGCCAGCGTCCTGTTTTGGCAAGCTCACGCATATTGTCGCGTATTCTCTCGGCAATGGTCTCTCTTTCAAGCTGTGAAAAAACCGAGGCAATGTACATCATGGCGCGGCCCATCGGTGTAGCGGTGTCAAATTGCTCTCTGATGGAGACAAAGTCGATTTCCAGTTTTCCGAGTTCCTGAATAAGTCCCGCAAAATCGCTGATATTGCGGCTGATACGGTCAAGACGGTAGACGACCACGGCTTTGAATTTGTGCTCCTTTGCCGCTTCCATCATGCGTTTGAAGTCGGGACGGTTGAGATTTCCGCCGGAAAAGCCCTCGTCCTCATAGACTATTATTTTCTTCACGGCATCTTCTCCGTAATGTATCCTGATATATTCCCGGCACAGCTCTATCTGGTTTCCGATGCTCTCGCCCTTGCCCGTAAATCTGGACTTGCGGGAATAGACAGCGATTACATTGTCGTTCTTTTCAGAATTCATCTTCTGTCGTCTCCTATGCGATATATGTTTTTTGTTAATATAACATAACGTAATTTCATTGTAAAGAGACGAAAGAAAAAATCCGAACGTTCTCAAGGACTGAGAAGCGTTCGGATTCTTTCTAACCGATTTTTTGTAAGAAAATCCGCCGTGAATTTTTCCTGAAGCAGAGCATCACCTTTGTACTTCTCGTTCTGCAGGACACTCATTACCATGCTTTGGCTCCATTTATACCTACAGGGAGCTGGTTCAAGTCCTTCAAGACACTTGCATAAAGGGCCGAAAAAGGTACAGTATGGCACTAATGCAAAAGACTTTGGGCAATATCGCATAATGCGGCAAGAGCAGATGGCGAGAGAAAATGGGTTCTGATGAAGGCATTTTTTTGCAGGAATACTTTGTGTATTTCAAGAAAAAATGACAAAATCAGGGCACATTTTATCCGTCAGCTGCCGCAGACGTATTGTGCGGTGTTGCCTTTGATTGCCATACATATATTCCCCCTCGTATTGCCCATTATGTGGCGTATATCTGCTTTTCTAAAAGTTCAAGTATCAAAATAAGATTTCTGGCAATGTGGAACGGATCTTTTACAGGTAAAGCTACAACTTTATCCTGAGGCTTGCCGTCGCGCATACGAATCTGTTTCCATTCTCTGACGTTTGGATCAGTATTCGGAAAGGTTTTATATGTGTACTCAAAAACTCTGTTATGCCAGTCAAGAAATTTGCTGTCTCCTGTTTCCGCATAGCAACGCAATGTAGAATAAAGTGCCTCGGAATGGATCCACCAGAGCTTATCTCCCCATCCGGTAAGCTGGGAGGTCATGGTCTCCTTTTCAACGCCCGTGTAGTCTCCGATCGGCTCACCGCCGGCAATGGAACAGAAATGGAGTATACCTCCGAAATCGTTATCCCAGCCGTTTTCAAGCGCCTTTAGTGCAATCCGGTATATTTTATCTTTCCACTCCTCTTTGCCGCAGAGCGAGGCGGCATCCAACAGAAACCATACATCCTCAATGGTATGTCCGGGATTCTGATGCTGACCGAGAATTTGTGGGAAAAACTTATTATCTGAGGTAATTATTTCGTGAATCACATCTTTTTCGTCTGTAAAATTTGTAAGAATATCCTGCGCAAATGCCTCAATATCTGCTCTCAGCAAAGCGGCAAATTCAATATCCAGTTTTTCGGCTGCGCGATATAGTTCTCTTGCTGTATTGTTCATTATCATCGGTATGCCATGGGCGCGATAACATGGAGAGAGAGGATACGGCAGGGTGTTGAATTTTCCCCCTGCAATTCTCTCCTTTGCAGAAAGATACAGCTTCTTTGCAAACTCAAAAGGCGCTCTCTCTTCGGTAACGGCAGAATACATACCAAAGCCTAAAATCACAAAGCAATCGGCATAGATACTCATATCAAGGGGGGCGCCCTCGGATACCGTCTTATGTGTGCCGTCCCGCTCCATAAGGAAGCTGCAGCGCCAGTCGTTTTCCGCAATAAGGCAGTTTTTCATCAGAAAATCAACGCCGCTTTTTGCAAGGGCGAGAAACCGGGCGCGTTCTTCATCGCTGAACATAGGCACACCGGTGCCTGCAAGACGTGAAAAGAGCCATACAAAACGTCCTTGACTCCATGTGTATTTATCGTAGGAGGCCAATCTGGTGCCATCGTTGCTGTAACAGTTTATGAAGCCGCCAAACTGCTTATCCTCGCATCTCGGGAGCCAATACCCAAGGATATTTTGTCTCAGCTCATTCTGATAAAAGCCGTAAAGGGTCTGTTTTTGTGTATAATCCATCATTTCAGTTCACCCGCAAGACCATTTCCGGACACCATAACGCCCAGAATGTTGATGTTTTCATCAAACATAACGATGTCTGCGTCCTTACCCGCTTCAAGAGAACCGGTATAATTATCTATTCCCAGAATCTCGGCGGGAGTCAGCGTAATCATACGGACTGCATCGGCAAGGGGTATATCCGCCTTGAAAACGGCGGTGCGTATAAGGCGGTCATCAAGGGCGATGCTTCCGGCAAAGGCTGTGCGGTCGGGCATTTTTGCCACATCATCCTCAATGATGACCCGCTGACCATTTTCACGGCTTCCCAGCACTGACTCAGTGACATCCTGACCTGCACAGCGCATGGAGTCGCAGGTAAGAACGGTTCTGTCCGCCCCCTTGAGTCTGTACACCATGTTGATAAGCTCCGGCGGCAGATGGCAACCGTCGGCAATCAGCTCAACGGTCATATCGGGGATTATGAACGCGCTCTCGGTAACACCCGGAAAGCGGAAGCCTCCACGGCGAACGATGGTGGAGGTAGCGGAATACAGGTGCGTAACATGGGTAACACCGGCATCAAACGCTCTTTTAACCTGTGAGTATTCCGCATCCGAGTGTCCCACCGAGGGCAGAATTCCGTTTTCTCTGAGTCTGCGGGCAAAAGCCTCCGCACCGTCGCGCTCAACCGCCAGTGTCCAGCGGCTTATCGCACCCTTGCCGTACTCAAGAAGCATCTCATACTCCTCACTCTTCGGGTCGCGGATATACTTCGGGTCAATGGCTCCGCATTGGCGGGCGCAGAGGTACGGTCCCTCCATGTGCAGTCCGAGCATGTGGGGAACTTTCCCCTCAAGCTTTTCCTTTGCCAGACGGAAGGCATCAATGCTCCTTTTGATCTCCTCGTTGGAGGCGGCAACAGCGGTGGGCAGGATGGTGGTGGTGCCATGGTACAGGTGCGTTGTGAGCGCGGCCTCAAAGGCCTCAAGCGTGCCGTCCATGAAGTCGGCACCGCCTGCGCCGTGGGTATGAATTTCTATAAAGCCCGGCGCGATATAATTGCCGCCGCAGTCGGTTTTTACGTCAAATTCCCCACTGACATTTTCAGAAAATGAAACGCTCTCGATTTTGCCGTCACTTATGACCAGTGAACCGTTCCTTATGCCGTTAGGCAGAACAAGGCGGGCGTTATACAAATGTGTGCGCATTTAATTCGCTTCCTTTTATCAGAGAATATTCTTTCCCGCATCCGCATCGGTGTAGAGAAAAGCGCTGTTGTGGAGGCGCAGAATGGTTGCGGGGCAGGCTGTGGTTATCTCATCATTTACAAGGTGTGTAATAGCTTCTGCCTTTGTTGCGGCGGGGACACTGCAGAACATATGCTTTGCATTGCACATACCTGTGATTGTAACGCTGAGTGCATGGGTAGGCACGAGCTCCACCCTGTCAAAGCAGCCGTCATTGACCTGCTGAACGCGGCAGCGCTGTTCAAGCTCCACGACCTTGACAAATCTGGGGTCGTTGAAGTCAGCCACGGGAGGGTCGTTGAAGGCGATGTGTCCGTTTTCGCCCACACCCAAGATGCATACATCGATGGGGTTTTCGCGCAGAAGCCTGTCGTAGCGCATTGCCTCCGCATCGGGGTCGTCGGCGTTGCCGTTTATGAGATTTACGCTCTTAAAGGGCTTCGCGTCAAAAATGGTGCGTCTGAGATAGTTGCGGAAGCCTGCGGGATGTGTGGGGTCAAGCCCAACATATTCGTCCATATGGTAGGCGTTTATTCTTGTCCAGTCGATATCAGGGTCAGCGCAGATTTTTGCCAGTGTCTCATTCTGGGAGGGAGCGGCGGCAAACATCACGTTTACGGTCTCCTTTTCTGCCAGAAGCTTTTTGATGCACTCGGCTGCCTCGGCACCGGCGCAGTCTCCCATGGCCTTTCTGCTGTCAAAAACGCGAACTCTCAGCTTATCGCAGTAGAAATCCTTCAATATACTCATAATTTTTCCTCCAAAACATCATAAAGCGGGCATTATACCCTTTATTAACCCCCGACCGATGCGGTCGGGGGAGATAATTTATACAGCAAGACCCAGCCAGCGCGGCAGGCACAGTGAAAGATCCGGAACATATGCAAACAGAAGCAGCAATACAAGCATAATTGCATAGAAGGGTATAAACGCTTTTATGCTGTCTTCCACCGCAATCTTGCCGATCTTGCAGCCCAGAAACAGAGAGGTTCCCACAGGAGGTGTGCACAGACCGAGTGCAAATCCGAATACCAGCATCACGCCGAAATGATAGGGATTCATTCCGATATTCATTGCCAGCGGGTAAAGAATAGGCGTGGTAACAAAGATAAGAACGCCCATATCCATGAAGCAGCCGAGAAAAATCATCAGAACAAGCATCAGCGCAATGACCACATTGGGGTTGGAGGAGATGCTCAGAACGGAATTGATTATCATGGTCGGAACCTTTAGATAGCTCATTACATAGCTGAAGGCATTGGAGCAGGCAATGATAGCAAGGGACATTGCCATGATAGGCAGTGCCGAGAAGAAGGAATTCACAAACTGCTTAAAAGTAAGTGAACGGTACAGGCATGTCGAAACTATCAGTGCATAGACAGCGGCGATTGCAGCGGATTCGGTTGCGGAGCAGATACCACAGGTAGTACCGACAACAATGATGACAATAGCCATCAGTCCTGCAAGAGCCTCAAAGATTATCCTGAGCTTTTGACCTCTGCTGTCAAAGGTGCTGATAGGATAATTGCGTTTTTTTGCAATTATCACAGCGGGAATACAAAGACCGAGCGTGAGAAGCACGCCGGGGAGATAACCGCAGATAAGAAGCGTACTGATTGAAAGTCCGCTGCCTGCCGCCACAGCGTAGAACAGCATATTCTGGCTTGGCGGAATCATAACGCCTTCAAGGGAGGAGGTGACTGTTACGGCAACGGAGTAGTCGGGGTCGTAGCCCTCGTCCAGCATTGCGGGAATAAGCATTGCTCCGATAGATGAGACATCTGCTGTGGATGAGCCGGAAATACCGCCGAACAGCATTGAAACAACAATGTTGACAAGTGCCGTACCGCCGCGCACACGACCCACTATCAGGTCACAGAAGCGCATCAGCTTCTTTGTGACGCCGCCGTCGCACATTATCTGCGCCATGATTACGAAAAACGGCGCGGCGATGATAACAAAGCTCTGCATACTGGTTATCATCTTCATAAACAGGTTTGCAAGAGGAATATC
This sequence comes from Eubacteriales bacterium, assembly GCA_030531595.1. Classification (GTDB taxonomy): domain Bacteria; phylum Bacillota; class Clostridia; order Oscillospirales; family Oscillospiraceae; genus Limivicinus. Next base: position 23,344 of record JAUNND010000027.1, read on the forward strand.
AAGGTAAATCGCGGTGACGACCGCGGAAACGCCCAGTGAAAAAGCAATCGGAATACGGAGAACAAGCAGAAGAAGCAGTACGCCAAAAAGCATTATTACGCCGATTGTCATTGTACTCATTACTTATCTTCCTCCTGTATTATTTTCTTGTTTTCTCTCGGAAGAAAAACCGTCTTCAAAATATTCATCAGGCAGAAGAAAACTATGATGACCGAGATAACTATCTGCGCACCGTAGACAATTCCCTGAGACCATCCGGTTGCCGGCAGAGGCTTTTTCCATTTTATTTCATAAATCTGCATACCGTACTTAACCATCAGAAGGAAAAACCCTCCGATAATGGCATGTCTCAGAATGTCAAGAACCGTCTGTGCTTTTGCAGGGAGCTTATTATATAAAAACGTGAGAGCAACATGCTCGTCATTGTAGATATCAATAGAAATGCAGAGAAAACCGAAAACAACGAGAAGTATCAGAATGACTTCCTCGCTCCAAGTCCAGGGGTCATTAAATATGTAACGCATAACAACCGCAAAAAAGCAGATGCAAAGCATGATAAACAATGTAAGTGCTCCGAGGCACTTTTCCGCGAACAGGATTTTCTGAAAAAATCTGTCCGCTTTCTTCACGAAATTCATAGGCACACCTTCCAATAGATATGTACAAAGAAATCATAAAAACCAGCGGGAACATAAAGTTCCCGCCAGTTATTCAATTGAAAATCAGTCGATGAGTGCGAGGTAATCTGCGAACTCGGGATACTTGTCGTAAACTGCCTGACATGCAGTTTGGAACTCTGCAATATCAACTTCGATCATCTGTGCACCGCCTTCTTCAACAGCTGCACGGGACTCGGCCTCGGAGGTCTCAAGAAGCTCGCGTTCGTAGAGAGATGCTTCGTATGCAGCCTTCATGACAGCTTCCTGCTGCTCGGCAGAGAGCTTGTCCCATGCTGCGCCGCTCATGCAGAACAGAGAGCCGAGAGCGGTGTGCTTATCAAGAGAATAGTAAGGAGCTACTTCATAGTGACCGGAGGTGAGGTAAGAGGTCATATCGTTCTCTGCGCCGTCAACGATCTTGGTCTCCAGTGCGGAGTAAACTTCGGAGTAGTTCATGGGAGTGGCCTTTGCGCCGAGAGCTTCAAACATAGCCATGACGATGGGGTCTTCCTGAGAACGGATCTTGAGACCGGCCATGTCTGCAACGCAGGTGATGGGCTTGTCAACGGTGTAGAAGGAACGTGCGGTTGCGAAGAAGTAGCAGAGGTTGACGATACCGGTGTCTTTGAGGACCTCTTCGGTGAGAGCCTGACCGAATGCGCCGTCAAATGCGTCATATTTTGCCTGATCGCTGGTGAAAAGGTAAGGCATGGAGGTGACCTTCAGAGCCTGGCAGGAGGGAGCCATACCGGAGCAGGAAATACGTGCCATGTCAAGAGTGCCGAGCTGAAGCTGGTCAGCGACAGATGCCTCGTCACCGAGAACGCCGTTGCTGAAAACTTCAACCTTAACGGTGCCGTTGGTGTACTCTTCAGCAAGCTCTGCGAACTTGCGTGCTGCAATTACGTTAGGCATGTTGTCTGCGCCATTGTCGGCGAGCTTGAGCTCAATGACGTTATCTGCAAATGCGGAAACGCCGAGAGCCAGAACCATGGCCATGGTCAGAACGATTGCGAGGAATTTTTTCATGTTTTTTCTCCTTTTAAATTTATTGATATCCGGTAAGCCGGTAATATCACAAAATAAATGTGGCTTTTACTGTCTTATATTTTGAATGAGAAACTTTTTTCTGACAATACTTACATATCTGGTCGCATTTCACGAATTTCTTTTTCATTATTTGTGCTAACTGCACATAATTATATGGGTCAAGTCGCTGTTATAGAAAATTTCAGGAAAACATACCTGATTTTTTCAGAAAACCTTTTCTTTGGTCGGTTGACACGATATTTTGACTATGTTATTTTCATAAAAAAGATATACCGGCAATAGGAGGATTCCAATGGATAATAAAGAAATATCCGGCACGGCAACTTTGAAAAATGTGGCAAAGCTTGCCGGAGTTTCCATTGCCACAGCTTCGAGAGTCCTGAATAACACGAACTATCCCGTAAAACCGGAGCTAAAAAAGAAAGTACTGGACAGTGCCCGCAAATTAAATTATATTCCCCCCTCCACCGTAAAGCCGATAACATCCAATCAGTCAAAGACGATTGCTGTTATCGTGCCTACACTGCAAAATCCTTTTTTTAATCAGGTGATTCTCGGGATCGAATCGGCAGCCAGTCAGCAGGGATACAAGCTCATGATCTTCAGCTCCCACCGAAGTGTCGAGCAGGAACGGAACCATATCAATTCTCTCCTGTCAAACCGGGTCAGTGCGCTCATTATCATTTCGATCGACTCCAACGGTGACGCACTGCAAAAATATGTGGCTTGCGGGGGACGGGTAGCCTTGCTGGAAGCAAACTTTAAATTCAAAAATGCGATACTTTGCGAAACAGATCATTTTTTTGCCGGGCAGACAGCGGTTGAATATTTAGTTGAACGCGGTCATAGAAATATTGCTTTTCTGACAGCGCCCCTGACTAAATCGTACCGCAGAAATATTCTGATAGGCGTAACAGAAACCATGAAAGATTATGGTCTGCCCTTCTCGGATGATGATATTTTTGTTGAGCCCTTGGAAAGTGAATCAGACACCGGAATATATGAGTTTGAGCTTGGCAAGAAATTAGGTCAGTCTTTTCTCCAAAGCTCTAAAAAGCACTCGGCAATCATTGCCATTAATGATATGACTGCCTTTGGAATAATTCAATCACTTTCTCAAAATGGGGTATCTATTCCAAATCAAGTATCGGTTATCAGCTTTGACAATATTCTTTTTTCTGAAATGACATCTCCTCCCCTTACGACAGTTGAGCTTCCCTCGACAAGCATGGGCACTACAATATGTAATATGCTTATTAACTCTCTCAGCGGAGAAAAGCAGGAGCTGTATGATGTTGTCTTAAGATTTCAGGTTGAACTTGTCGAACGCGGCTCCGTAACAGATTATTGTAATACTTAAGGCAACACCGCACAATACGTCTGCGGCAGCTGACGGATAAAATGTGCCCTGATTTTGTCATTTTTTCTTGAAATACACAAAGTATTCCTGCAAAAAAATGCCTTCATCAGAACCCATTTTCTCTCGCCATCTGCTCTTGCCGCATTATGCGGTATTGCCTTAACATTTTAATTGGTAATTTAATGAAAGGAAGTTGAAATATGAATCTCAAAATCAAAGAAAACTGTAAGTACGCGGAAGGCTGTCCCAGCAGCATGGGTCTTCGCATCACCCCCGAAAACCGCATGGCAGTCCAGAACAGTAATATGTTCATGCTTCAGGCGACCAGTGCAGAGACAAATGTTCTCAATGTTGCGTCCTCCCTCGGCAGAGAGTGCGTGGTTCTGACCAGATTTGTCAAGGGCAGTCCCATGGCGGACTTCATCAAGCGTCAGCTTCGCGCCCGCAACATCCGCTTTGAAGCTCCCGATATTGAGCAGGGCGGCCCGTGGGGCTACCGCCACCAGTTCAATATCGCCGACTCCGGCTTCGGACTGCGCGCTCCCCGCGTGTGGAACGACCGCGCCGGTGAGGTCGGCAGAACTCTCTGCGCCGACGATTATGACTTGGAGCGTATTTTCGGCTCTGAGGGCGTGGGCATCTTCCACATCTCCGGCCTTATCGCCGCCATGAGCGAGGACACGACAAAGTGCTGCTTAGAGCTTGCGAGAGCCGCCAAGAAGTACGGCACACGGGTCTCCTTTGACCTCAACTACCGCGCCACCTTCTGGAAGGGCAGAGAGGAGGAGCTTTCAAAGGCATTCTCGGAGATAGCTTCAATGGCTGATATCCTTATCGGCAACGAGGAGGACTTCCAGCTCTGCCTCGGCTTCAAGGGTCCCGAAGCGGGCGGCAAGGATCTTGCCTCCAAGATCGAGTCCTTCAAGGCGATGATAATGCAGGTCAAGGAAAAGTACCCCAACGCGCAGCTCTACGCCACCACTCTCCGTCAGGTCATCTCCGCCAACGAGCATCTCTGGGGTGCGATCGTTCTCGATGGAGACAACTGGTATGTGGAAGAACCCCGTGAAATTCAGGTGCTTGATCGCATCGGCGGCGGCGACGGTTTCTCCGGCGGATTGCTGTACGGCGTACTCAATGGATGGGACGCGGAAAAATGTATGCAGTTCGGCTGGGCTTGCGGCGTAATGGCGGCCTCCAGCCTCAACGACTACGCCGAGCCCGCCGATGAAAAGCAGGTCTGGGACATCTACAAGGGCAACGCCAGAGTTCAGAGATAAAAGGAGTTTGCGATGAAGAAAGCGGATATAGGTCTTATCGGCCTTGCGGTCATGGGTGAAAACCTCGTGATGAATATGGAGTCCAAGGGCTTCACCGTGGCTGTATTCAACAGACACACCGAAAAGGTGGATAATTTCATCAGCGGCAGAGCGGCCGGAAAGAACATAATCGGAACACATTCCTTGCAGGAGCTTGTTGACGCTCTTGAAAAGCCCCGCAAGGTCTTTATGATGGTCAAGGCGGGCAGCGCGGTCGATGAGCTTATCGAGCAGCTTCTTCCGCTTTTGGAGGAGGGCGACATTCTCATTGATGGCGGCAACTCCCACTTCCCCGATACCGCGAGAAGAACGGCTTATGTTGAGTCCAAGGGTATGCTCTATGTCGGCACAGGCGTTTCCGGCGGCGAGGAGGGCGCCCTGAAAGGCCCGAGCATGATGCCCGGCGGTTCTCCTGCGGCATGGGAGAGCGTAAAGCCCATTTTCCAGGGTATCTGCGCCAAGGTAGAGGACGGCTCTGCCTGCTGTGACTGGGTCGGTGAAGGCGGCGCGGGTCACTTTGTCAAGATGGTGCACAACGGCATAGAGTACGGCGATATGCAGCTTATCTGCGAGGCATATCAGCTCATGCGCGACGGTTTGGGCATGAGCGCGGAGGAAATGCACGAGGTATTCGCCGCGTGGAACAAAACCGAGCTTGACAGCTATCTCATTGAGATCACCGCCGACATTTTAGGCTACAAGGACGAAAAGGGTGAAACAACCCTCAACTATATTCTCGACACAGCCGGGCAGAAGGGTACCGGAAAGTGGACGGGCATCGCCGCGCTTGACGAGGGTGTTCCCCTCACGCTTATAGGCGAGGCTGTTTTTGCCCGCTGCCTTTCCGCGATGAAGGCACAGCGCGTTGAAGCAAGCAAACTGTATGGAAGAACAATCCCCGCCTTTGAAGGCGATAAGGCAGAGTTTGTCGAGTGCATCCGTCAGGCGCTTTACGCCTCCAAGATCGTTTCCTACGCGCAGGGCTACACCCTCATGCGCTCCGCCGCAAAGACCTACGGCTGGAACCTCAACTACGGCGGCATTGCGCTGATGTGGCGCGGTGGCTGCATCATAAGAAGCGTGTTCCTCGGCAAGATCAAGGAAGCTTTTGACAAAAATCCCGCCCTTGAAAATCTGCTGATGGATGACTATTTCAAAGCAACAATCGAAAAGCTGATCCCAGCGTGGCGCAAGGTGGCAGCCTATGCCATAAGCGTCGGTATACCCATGCCCGCCATCACCTCCGCCCTGAGCTATTTTGACGCATACACCACCGAAAATCTCCCTGCGAATCTCTTGCAGGCCCAGCGCGACTATTTCGGCGCGCACACCTATGAGCGCATCGACGCTCCGCGCGGCGAGTTTTTCCACACAAACTGGACAGGACACGGCGGCAATACCGCTTCTACCACAT
>JAUNND010000027.1:29245-30312 GCA_030531595.1 Eubacteriales bacterium
GAGTTTTTCCACACAAACTGGACAGGACACGGCGGCAATACCGCTTCTACCACATACAACGCCTGACAGGACCGTAGGGCGGGGGCTTGCTCCCGCCGCTGCATAGCTGTTTACTTTAATTTACGGCGGGAGCAAGCCCCCGCCCTACAATTCAATCTTAAAGGAGTATTAATATGAATCTTCCCTACAAACCCGAGTATTCCGGCAAGGTTGCCGTTGTTACCGGCGGCGCGGGCGTACTGTGCAGAGAATTTGCCAAGGCGCTGGCACTGTGCGGCGCAAAGGTCGCCGTTCTCAACAGAACTCTTTCCAAGGCTGAGGCCGTTGTCGAGGACATCAAGGCTCTCGGCGGCGAGGCTATGGCGGTTCAGGTCAACGTTGTTGACAAGGAAAGCGTCAGGGCGGCACATGAACAGGTGCTTGCTTCCTACGGCAAATGCGACATTCTCATCAACGGCGCCGGCGGCAACGACCCCGCCGCGACAGCGGACGATGAATTCTTCTCCATGGACACTCTGATGGACGAGAACAAAAAGAGCTTCTTTGATCTCCCCGAGGAGGGCTTTACCAAGGTCTTCTCCCTCAACATCATGGGCACGCTGATCCCCACGCAGGAGTTTGCCCGCGATATGGTAGCCAATGAGCACGGCTGCATCCTCAACATAAGCTCCATGAACGCTTTCACCCCTCTGACCAAAATTCCCGCCTACTCCGCCGCCAAGTCCGGCGTTTCCAACTTCACGCAGTGGCTCGCCGTACACTTTGCGAAGACCGGCATCCGTGTCAACGCCATCGCCCCCGGATTCTTCTCCACCGCTCAGAACGCAAAATTGCTCTGGAACGATGACGGCACCCCCACCGCCCGCACCGGCAAGATCATAAACGCCACTCCCATGGGACGTTTCGGTGTACCCGAGGAGCTTATCGGATCCGTGCTGTTCCTCACGGACGACAAGTGCGCCGGCTTCATCACCGGTGTCGTTCTCCCCATCGACGGCGGCTTCTCCGCTTATTCGGGAGTCTGATATGGATATATTCAAAATTGCCGATACTCCCGACGGGCTTTC
>JAUNND010000094.1 GCA_030531595.1 Eubacteriales bacterium
AACTCAATCGCTTTTTTCTATCCCCTTGGTCTCACATCTATTGTAACTCTACATTAACAAAACGGTTAAATTGTATTGCCATTGCAAAATGAAGGGGACGTGTGGTAGAATAATAAGATCAAAATGCAAAGGTGAGAGTATTATGCTTCTTTCGGCAGAACATATTTCCGTCAATTTCGGGATGCGTCAGCTTGTTGACGATGTGAGTCTCTATCTCAGCGAGGGCGACAGAGTGGGCGTGATCGGCATAAACGGCACCGGCAAGTCCACCCTCCTCAGACTCCTCTCGGGTGCTCTGACGCCCGACGCGGGCACTGTGCGCCGCGACCCCAATGTGACGCTGAGCTTTCTTGCGCAAAATCCTGTGATGGATGATAATGCCACGGTGCTCGAGCAGGTATTTCTCCATGCGCCGAAGGAATTTCGGGAGCTGAACGAATATGAGGCACGCGCCATGCTCGGTAAGCTGGGATTTACCGACTTTGAGCAGAAGGTCGGTACGCTCTCCGGCGGGCAGAGAAAGCGTGTCGCCCTTGCCTCGACGCTGATCCATCCCGGTGATATCCTCATTCTGGACGAGCCGACGAACCATCTGGATGCGGAGATGACCGCGTGGCTGGAGGAGCGGCTGAGAAAATTCCGCGGCGGTCTTGTCATGGTCACGCATGACAGATATTTTCTTGAGCGCGTCGTGAACCGTATCACCGAGCTGAGTCGGGGAAAGCTCTATCACTACGAGGCGAACTATTCAAAATACCTCGAGCTGAAAGCGGAGCGGGAGGAAATGGCGGAGGCGAGCGAGAGAAAACGGCAGAGCATACTGCGCGTTGAGCGGGAGTGGATCATGCGCGGGTGCAGGGCGCGTTCCACCAAATCCAAAGAGCGTATACAGCGGTATGAAGCCCTGCTGGAAAAGAGTGCGCCGGAGTATGACGACACGGTGCAGCTTTCCGCCGCCGCGAGCCGTCTCGGGAAAAAGCTCATAGAGCTTGAAAACGTCTCAAAATCCTTTGACGGGCATACCGTTATCAATAATTTTTCATACAGACTTAACCGCGAGGACAGGATCGGCATCGTCGGACACAACGGCGCTGGGAAGTCTACGCTTCTGCATCTGATCACAGGGCAGCTTGCGCCCGACAGCGGCACGGTGGATATCGGCAGCACCGTAAAGCTCGGGCACTTCTCGCAGGAGGGACGCGAGCTTGACTTAAATCAGAGGGTATTCGATTTTATCCACGAGATCGCCCCCGAATTGAAGACCGCCGAGGGCACTTTTACGGCAGCCCAGATGATGGAGCGGTTCCTGTTTCCCGGAAATCTCCAGTCTCAGCCCATCGGAAAGCTCTCCGGCGGTGAGCGCAGAAGGCTGTATCTGCTGAGTATCCTGATGTCCGCGCCGAATGTTCTGCTGCTGGACGAGCCGACGAACGATCTTGACGTTATGACTCTGTCGATTTTGGAGGACTATCTGGACGGTTTTCCCGGACCTGTTATCATCGTGTCCCATGACCGATTCCTGCTGGACAAGCTGGCGGAGCAGATATTTGAAGTCAGAGACGGCGAAGTGCTGCGCTATACGGGCAACTGGTCGGACTATCAGGCAAAGCGAAAAGAGGAGACGGCGCAGAGAATTGAAAAGCCGAAGAACGTGCAGGAGCGTACAAGGGAGAAAAAGCTGAAATTCACCTTCTCCGAGCAGCGGGAATTTGAGACGATCGACGGCGATATAGCCTCGCTCGAGGCGCAGATCGAAGAAAATGCCGCCGAGCAGGAAAAATTCTGCGCCGACTATGTAAAGCTGTCGGAGCTTCAGCAGCATGGGAGCGAGCTGGAAGCACGGCTTGAGCAGAAAATGGAACGATGGATGTACTTAAACGAACTGAAAGAAAAGATAGACAATCAATAGGGCGTGAATTTACATATAAAACCCATTGAAAATACAGATCAAATATTGTATACTTTTTAAGTTACATATTATTTGTTTTGAGGTCAGACACTTTGTACTTAAAAGCATTGGAGATACAGGGCTTCAAGTCCTTTCCGGACAAGACCCGACTCACATTTGAAAAGGACATCACCGCCATCGTCGGACCGAACGGATCGGGAAAGAGCAATATTTCCGACGCCGTTCTCTGGGTCATGGGCGAACAGCGCACCAAGGCTCTGCGCGGGTCGAAAATGGAGGACGTCATTTTCGGCGGCACCGAAAAGCGCGGCAAGCTGGGCTATGCGCAGGTCACGCTGATCATCGACAACTCTCAGCGCATATTTGACTCGGACAACAGCGAGATCATGCTCACGCGCAAATACTACCGCAGCGGTGACAGCGAATACTATATTAATAAGGAAGCCGTCCGATTAAAGGACATCAACGGTCTGCTGATGGATACCGGTCTCGGACGCGACGGCTACTCCATCATCGGTCAGGGCAAGATCGCAGAGATCGTCTCCAACAAGAGCACCGACCGGCGCGAGGTGTTCGAGGAGGCCGCAGGTATCTCCCGTTTCCGCTACCGCAAGGAGGAGGCCGAGCGCAAGCTCGAAAAGACCGAGGAAAACCTCGTGCGCATCAACGACAAGATCGAGGAGCTTGAAATACAGGTCGAGCCGCTGAGGAAACAGTCTGAGGTCGCAAAGCGGTATCTCAAACTGCGCGACGAACTGAAAATACAGGAAATATCCGCGTGGATGGCAACGCTTGACAGGATAAGAGAGAATTCCTCCGCTGTCAATGCCGAATATGAGCAGTTGTCGACAGAGCTGGAAAACGCCCGCCACGAGCTGGAAGCTCTGTACGCCTCGTCGGAGAGTATCTCCGACAGAATGCACTCAAAGGATGTCGAGAGCGAACAGGCGAGAGAGCGCCTTTCTTCGGCGGAAGCCCTTGCAAGCGAATGTGAAGCCGGAATCGCCGTAATAGACGCCAACATAAAAAGCTCCATCGAGAGCATGGAGCGCATGGAAAACGACCTGCGCGAGCAGCAGAGCAGAACGGGAGAGATAGCCGGGCGTATCGATGCGGGAAACGCTCGTGTTGAGGAAATAGGCGTTCAGCTCAAAGAGCTTAACATAAAGGACGGCGAGAACACCAACATCGTCACAGGCTGCCGAATGAAGCTCCAAAGCCGTGAGACTGCGCTCAGCGAGATAAGCGGGAAAGCTACGCAATACCAGATCGACGGGCGCTCCATGGACAGCAGAATTTCGATGCTTACCGAGATGGAGAAGGACTTTGAGGGCTTTTCAAAGGCTGTCAAAACCGTCATGCGTGAGAAAGGACGCGGCAATCTCAAGGGTATTCACGCCCCTGTTGCAAACCTTATCCGCGCAGACGATGAATGTGCCCTCGCCATTGAGACGGCTCTGGGCGCGGCGGCACAGAATATAGTCGTAGATACGATGAATGACGGCCGTGCCGCGATCGAGCTTCTCAAACGCGCAGACAGCGGACGCGCCACCTTCCTGCCGCTCGACACCATACGGGGAAATGTGATGAACAACGCTCCTCAGCGCGACCCGGGCTTTGTCGGCGTTGCATACGACCTTGTTAAATTCGATAAAAAATATGATAATATAGTTGCAAATCTGCTGGGCAGAACGGTAGTTGCCGAAGCTTTGGCGGACGCTGTGAGGATATCCAAAAACAGCTCCAACAGCCTCAGAATTGTAACTCTTGACGGTCAGCTTATAAACGCGGGCGGCTCCATGACCGGCGGCAGCAGCGCAAAGGGCACGGGAGTTCTCTCACGCGCCAACGAGCTTGATAAGCTGAAAAAAGAGCGCGAAAAGCTGAGAGAAAAGGAAACTGACGCGATCGCCCGCACGGAGAAGGCAAAGCTTGATCTGGCGGCGGTAAAATATCAGCTCGATATGGCGATAGAGGATCAGACCGCCATTAAGAGCGAGATCTCATCCCTGCAGGCGGAAAGCCGCGCGACCGAAAACTCCGTAAAGCAGCTTCAGGCACTTCTGGACAGCCTCACCGGTGACAGCGAGGCACGCAGAGCCACGCTTGAAGCACATCAGCGCCGGATAGACGATTTCCGCGCCCGAAGGACGGAGAAGGAGAAGCAGCTTGCCGAGATCAACGGGAAGGTCAGCGCCGTCAAAGAGGAGATCGCACAGATATCCAAAGCGAAGATAGAGCTGGAGGGCAGACGCACCGGCAACGACAGAGAAGCCCAGCGGCGCAATCAGGATATTATCGAGCTTGAACGCCGTTCGGGGCGGATAGAGCAGAAAAAGCTTGCCGCCGAGATGGAGGAAAAGCAGATCATAGATAAGCTCTGGGAAAACTACGAGCTGAGCCACAGCGAGGCGGAGAGACTCAGACAGCCGGTGGAGAGCCTTCCCAAACTCAATAAGACCATCGCCGAAAAACGAAAGGAGATCGCTTCCCTCGGCAACCCCAACCTCGGCGCTATCGAGGAGTTTGAGCGCGTCAATACCCGCTATGAATTTCTTACCGGTCAGCGTGATGACGTTGAGAAGGCAAAGAAAGAGCTTGTGGGCATAATAAACGATATAACCGGCGAAATGACCGCCCTTTTCAGAGAGCGGTTCAAGGAGATAGACGACAGCTTCCGCCGGACGTTTCTGGAGCTGTTCGGCGGCGGCAAGGCGTCCCTTGTGCTTGAAGACGAGAACGACATTCTCAACTGCGGCATCGACATCAAGGTCCAGCCGCCCGGCAAGGCGCTGTCCAATATCTCGCTCCTGTCCGGCGGTGAAATGGCATTTGTGGCTATCGCACTGTATTTTGCCATTCTGAAGGTCAGACCCACGCCGTTTTGTATAATGGACGAGATCGAAGCGGCGCTCGACGAGGCAAACGTCAGCCGCTACGCTTCCTATATGCGCCGCATGGCGGATAAGACGCAGTTTCTCGTCATTACCCACCGCCGCGGCACGATGGAAGAGGCCGATATGCTCTACGGTGTGACGATGCAGGAAAAGGGCGTTTCCTCCGTCATCCCGCTTGATCTTGAACAGGCACAGAAGACGATTGAGAACTGAGATTTAAGGCAACACCGCACAATACGTCTGCGGCAGCTGACGGATAAAATGTGCCCT
>JAUNND010000095.1 GCA_030531595.1 Eubacteriales bacterium
ATCGGCTCGCCCCAGTAGCGCTGGCGGGAGAAGACCCAGTCGCGCAGCTTGAAGTTGACCTTTTCCTTGCCCCAGCCCTGATCGACGGCGTACTTCTTCATCGCGGGGATGGCTTCTTTAACCGTCATGCCGTTGAGGAAGCCGGAGTTTACCATGATGGCGGTATCGTCCTTGGCAACAAAGGCTTCCTTTGTGATATCGCCGCCGCTGACGACCTCGATGATGGGCAGACCGAACTTCGTGGCAAACTCCCAGTCGCGCTGGTCGTGGCCGGGAACGCCCATGACGATGCCGGTGCCGTAGCCCATGAGGACGTAGTCGGAAACGAACATGGGAACGGCCTCACCGTTGGCGGGATTGATGACCTCAATGCCCTCGAGCTTCACGCCGGTCTTGTCCTTGTTCAGCTCGCCGCGCTCAAAGTCGGACTTGCGGGAGGCGGCTTCCTTATAGGCTTCGACCTCGCCGTAGTTTTTAATAGTATCCTTCCACTTTTCAAGCAGAGGATGTTCGGGAGAAATGACAACGTAGGTGACGCCGAAAAGGGTATCGGCACGGGTGGTGTAGACGGTTATATCATCGGGAGTGCTGGTCTTGAAGGTGACTTCGCAGCCGGTGGAGCGTCCTATCCAGTTCTTCTGCTGGGTCTTGACGCGCTCGATGTAGTCAAGATCGTCCAGATCGTCAATGAGGCGGTCGGCGTATTTGGTGATGGCGAGCATCCACTGGCTCTTTTCCTTACGCACAACGGGTGCGCCGCAGCGTTCGCACACGCCCTCAACAACTTCCTCGTTTGCCAGAACGACCTTGCAGCTCGTGCACCAGTTGACGGACATCGTGGCCTTGTATGCAAGCCCCTTCTTGTACATCTGGAGGAATATCCACTGCGTCCACTTGTAGTACATTGGGTCGGAGGTGTTCACAACACGGTCCCAGTCAAAGCCGTAGCCGAGCATTTTAAGCTGACGGGTGAAGTTTGCGATGTTGTCGTGCGTGACCTTTGTGGGGTGGATGTGGTTTTTAATGGCGTAATTTTCGGTGGGCAGACCGAAAGCGTCATAGCCGATGGGGTTAATGACACTGAAGCCCTGCATTCTCTTTTTACGGGTGATGATGTCCATGGCGGTGAAGGGTCTGGGGTGACCGACGTGCAGACCCGCGCCGGAGGGGTACGGGAACTCGATAAGTCCGTAGAACTTGGGCTTATCCTTGTCCATGACGGCGGCATAGGGCTTTGATTCCTCCCACTTTGCCTGCCACTTTTTTTCTATGCGCTCAAAATCGTATTTCATATTAATTTCATCCCTTAATATTTTATTCATTGAAAAACTCCGTAGGGCGGGGGCTTGCTCCCGCCGAAAAGTCGAGGGAACCACAACGTTGCGGCGGGAGCAAGCCCCCGCCCTACGGACGCATTTTTTACTTTTTAGAAAAGTCCGGCTCGCCCCCTATCGGGGGCATCACAGGGATGAGAGCGCCACCTCTTCACTGTCGCTCCAGAGGCGTTCGAGGTTATAGAATTTTCTTGCCTCATCGGTGAAAATATGGACGATGACGCTGCCGAAGTCCATCAGCACCCAGATATCCGAGCGCATACCCTCGCGGCGGATGGGAGGCTCGCCGGATTCGGACAGGGCTCTGTCGACCTCGTCTACCAGCGCCTTGACGTGGGTGGTAGAGGAACCGTGGCAAATCACGAAGTAGTCCGCAATAACGGTCTGCTCGGCAGTCCTCAGAATTTTAACATCGTTTGCTTTCTTGTCTTCAAGCGCATTTGCTGCGATCTTGGCTATTTCAGCGGGAGTAAGCATAGTTTTTTCTCCTTTATTATTTGTCCTTCTTATCAGTCATTTGTAAAGCTCAAAGTGTATGACGGTCTTGACCGTTCCGTTTTGTCTTGTGCGTTCGGGGCGGAACGGTCTAGACCGTTCACTACCGCATACTGTCTCTTTTATACCATTCGTATGCTTCAACTGTATTCTTATGCGGCTCTATGCCGTAGGAGCGCACCTCCGCAAGGCTCATTTCAAAGGCAAGCGACAGCCCTTTGTCTATATTCTCATAGACCGCCTCGCGCAGAGCTTCAACGCCCTCAAAGTCCCGGGTAGGCTCGATATAATCGGCAAGATAGATGATCTTTTCCAGAAGCGTCATATCCGGCTTTCCGGTCGTATGATAGCGTATGGCGCTGTAAATTTCGTCGGATATGCCGAACATATCCTTTGACAGCGCCGCGCCCGTTACGGCGTGGAGAAGCTTTTCGTTTTCAAGCTCCGATTTATCGCAGATTATACCGTATTTTTCACACAATAGCAAGTGTTCTTCACGAGTTAATCTTTTTGTAATATCATGGAGGATAGCGGCCTCGGCGGCAGCGTCCGCGTTCTCGCCGCAGCGCATGGCAAGCAGCACCGCTTCACTTTCACAGCCCGCAACATGGGCAATGCGGCTCGGTTTCAGACAGGCAAACGCCCGCTCGCGCAGCCATGTAAGCTCGGGAAGCGCGTTATAGTGGTTTTTTCTGATTATCTGCGCATAAACTTCCTCTTTAAGAGTATCCGCACCCATGCGGCGCGGAAGCCATGAGCGTATCTCGCTTGAGCTCATCGGAAGGGGTACTCTGTCAAGTACGGTGATCTTTGCGCCGTACTTTTCCTCATACTCCGCCTTGCGGATATTCAGCTCGTGAATGCTGTCCTCCTCGCGGGGCATGACGATAAGTGTGCACTGCTCGAAAAGATACGGGAAGTTATACCAGTCCTCAAAGGACATGAACATATCCGTGCCGACGGTAAGGCACAGCTCACACTCGCCATAATCCTCACGCAGCTTTGCAACGGTCTCGGCGGTATAGCTCTTGCCCTCGCGCACTATCTCCATGTCGGAGATCTCCGCGTTCGGAATATCCGCAAAATTGAGGCGGCACAGCTCAAGACGCTGCTCGGGCGTGGGGCTGTCTGCAAATACCTCCTTGTGAGGGGGGATGCAGTCGGGTATAATAAGCAGCTTGTCGGGCTGTATTTCTTCCGCCACGGCCTTTGCCGCTTCCAGATGTCCTAAATGCGGCGGGTTGAAGCTCCCGCCGTATACGGCAATTTTCATTACTTCTTTTTGTCCTTTATAAGAACTATTTTAGGCTCTTTTTCGTTTCTTTTATACAGCACGATCTTTGTGCCGATCGCCTGTACCTCCTCCGCTTTGCACGCGGAAGCAAGCTCCGTCAGCGCCTCGCGGGGAGTTAATTCGCAGTTTTCCAGAACCTTTCCTTTTATAAGCTCTCTGGCTCTCAGGGCGTTGTTTACAGACTCGATAAGCGCGTCGTTTACTCCGCCCTTGCCCACCTGAAAGATGGTGTCAAGCTCGGTCGCCATAGACCGCAGCTGTGCACGCTGTTTGCTTGTTATCGGCATTGTTGTTTCTCCATATATTCATTGAGTTTTTTTATAAAATCTCTCAGCGCCTTTCCTCTGTGGGAAATGGCGTTCTTTTCGTCGGGGCTGAGCTCCGCCATACCGCGGTCAACGCAGAGCGGGTGGAAAACGGGGTCATAGCCGAAGCCGCCTTCCCCGTGAGGCTCGCGCATGATATATCCCTCGCACTCACCGCGAGTTCTCAGCACATCGCCGTTGGGCATGGTGCAGGTGATGCAGCAGACGAAACGCGCCGTGCGGTCTTCAACATTTTCAAGCTTGGTGAGAAGGTAATTATATCTGTCGCTGTCGGTCGCGCCCTCTCTGGGGCAGTAGCGGGCGGAATATACGCCCGGTTCACCGCCCAGCGCATCCACGCAAAGCCCCGAATCGTCGGCAATGGCCGCTATTCCCGTAGCCTTTGTGACCGCGTCGGCTTTCAGAAAGGAATTTTCCTCAAAGGTCGTGCCTGTCTCCTCTACCTCAAAATCACAGCCCGCCTCGCGCTGGGAAATGATCTCAACATCCATGTCGGCGGTGAGCTGCCTGAACTCTCTGAGCTTGTTTTTATTGTTGC
Source organism: Eubacteriales bacterium (assembly GCA_030531595.1). Lineage (GTDB taxonomy): Bacteria > Bacillota > Clostridia > Oscillospirales > Oscillospiraceae > Limivicinus. The sequence continues at coordinate 3,988 of JAUNND010000095.1, forward strand.
TTGCAAGTATCAGCTTCATTTGAACAGTGCCTCCACAAAGGTCGTAGGCTCAAAGGGAAGAAGATCGTCCATTCCCTCGCCCACACCCACGTATTTTACGGGCAGACTCAGCTCGTTTGCGATGGCAAAGACGATGCCGCCCTTGGCGGTGCCGTCAAGCTTTGTAAGCACGATGCCGGTAAGACCGGCGGTGTTGAGAAACTCCTTTGCCTGAATGAGACCGTTCTGGCCTGTGGTCGCGTCCAGAACCATGAGCGTTTCAACGGAAGCGTCGGGAAGCTCGCGGTCGATGATGCGGCGCATCTTGGAAAGCTCGTTCATGAGGTTTGCCTTGTTGTGCAGACGCCCGGCGGTGTCGATGATGATGACGTCACTGCCCCTCGCCTTTGCCGCGCAGATGCTGTCATACACGACAGCGGCGGGGTCGCTGCCCTCCTCGTGGCGCACGATATCCGCGCCCGAGCGTTCCGCCCAGATGTTGAGCTGTTCTCCGGCGGCGGCGCGGAAGGTATCACCGGCGGCAAGCAGGACACTTTTACCCTCGCTTTTAAGCTGCGCGGACAGCTTGCCGATGGTCGTGGTCTTGCCGACACCGTTTACGCCTACCATTAAAATAACGGAGGGCTTTGTTTCAAGCTTCAATGTCGGCTCACCTACATTTAATATCTTGGTGAGTATTTTTATAAGTCCCTCTCTGGCCTCATAGCCCTTGCGGTAGCGGTCGACCCATGTGGCCTTGCGCATCTCCTTACAGATGCTCTCCGCTGTGGACGCTCCCACGTCGGAGAGCACGAGCAGTTCTTCAAGGTCGTCGTAGAAATCCTCGTTGTCGGGAGCGTAGTCCTGAAACAGCTCCTCCAGCTCGACCATATTCGCCTTGGTCTTGGAAAGTCCGGTAAATATTTTATCAAAAAATCCCATGTGTACACTCCCTGTTTATTCTAAAAGGTTTGAACTGTAGGGCGGGGGGGTGCTCCCGCCGCAACCGGACAGCTGGTTCGACATTACGGCGGGTGCAAGCCCCCGCCCAACCGTCAGATGAGCCCTAAAAAAGTTGAGGCGAGGAATTTTCCCCGCCCCCA
>JAUNND010000028.1 GCA_030531595.1 Eubacteriales bacterium
AACTCAATCGCTTTTTTCTATCCCCTTGGTCTCACATCTATTGTAACTCTACATTCCGCGTCGGCGGAACAAATTTTTCGGTTGAAAAAACTTCGCTCAGGAGATATAATATAAAAGTTAAAGTATGCCTGTTCGGAGAAATGTGCGATGGAAAATAAGAATTGCATGGTATCGATACTGTGCACGGCCTACAACCACGAGGAATATATTGCCGAATGTCTGGAAAGCTTTGTAAGCCAGAAAACGGACTTCCCCTTTGAGGTGCTTGTCAACGACGATGCTTCCGCCGACGCAACGGCGGCGATAATACGGCAGTACGCCGAAAAATACCCTCACATCATCCGCCCCTTTTATCAGGAGAAAAATCTGTTTTCTCAGCTCAAAATGCCGGGGCTTTTCGCAAAGGTCTTTTATCCCGAGGCGAGGGGCAAATATATCGCGCTGTGTGAGGGCGATGACAAATGGTGCGACGAGACAAAATTACAGCGGCAGGTGGACTGGCTTGAAGCGCATGGCGACTATACCGCCTGTGTCCACAATACCGTTCTGCGCTTTTGTGATAACGCGGACGATGACAGACCGCTTGTTGATGAACAGGGCGACAGAGATGTGGAGTTTTCAACGGTCATACAGGGTATGTCCCACGCTTTCCACACAAGCTCCATTCTTGCACGGCGTGAATTTATAGTTGATCCGCCGGAATTTCATCTGGTTGCCGGAAGCTACGGCTTTACGGATTATGCGATCGGTCTGTGGCTGACGATGAACGGCAAAGTGCGTTTCATAGACCGCCCCATGTCCATGTACCGCATCAGCTCCAATCCGGAAGCATGGAGTTCAAATTTAGGCAGACGCTACGATAAGCTCAAGGAGTTTATTGAGGGCGAGTGCGCCATGATGCGCTCGATGCGCCCTCTGCTCAATGCCGAACAGAGCGCCTGTGTCGAAAGCGAGCTGATACTGCGGGAATACGAGCTTTATGACATCACCGGTCAGATAGAGAAGCTCTATAAAGAGCCGTACAGAACCGTCCTCCGGCAGAAGGATATAAAATATCGCATAAAAACACTTATCAAGAAGCTTTTCCCCGCCCTGCACAGCAAATACAGAAAGAGACAGGGCTATGGTGACTATTGAATGAGGAATTAGGAATGAGGAATGAGGAATTAGGAATTAAGGAGCCGCAATCGCGGCGATTTGATTTTCCTCAGAAATATTTTATATACAAAAGCTTTCAGATTACAGATTGCCTCAGTTTTATTTAACAAGTAAAGTCGATTAAGAAAAATATAATCCGTCGGCAAAGCCGACACCGTAATTCCTCATTCCTAATTCCTAATTCCTCACTGATAAACACGGAGATCAACGATGAACAACACCCGACGGGTCATTTCCAATTTAATATGGCGCTTTCTGGAACGCTTCGGATCGCAGGTCGTTTCGATGGCGGTACAGATCATTCTGGCGCGTATGCTTGCCCCCGAGGTCTTCGGCGTCGTGGCCAAGGTCACGATCATCACGACGATCCTCCTTGTCTTTGTTGACAGCGGCATGGCAAACTCGCTCATTCAGAAAAAAGACCCCGACGATCTGGATTATTCCTCGGTGTTCTTTTTCAATCTGGCGTTCTGTCTGGTGCTGTACGCGCTGCTGTTTGCCTTTGCTCCGGCGATAGCGAGGTTTTATAAGGACGCACAGCTCACGCCGATAGTCCGCGTTCTGGGACTGACGGTGGTCGTCGCGGGCATAAAAAACGTGCAGCAGGCGTACGTATCAAAAACCCTGCAATTCAAGAGATTCTTTTTTGCCACCCTCGGAGGAACGCTTTTCTCCGCCGTATTGGGCATCACGATGGTGTTCAGAGGCTTCGGTGTGTGGGCTCTGGTTGCACAGCAGCTTTCCAATGTGGTCGTAAACACGGCGATACTGTGGCTGACCGTGGGCTGGAGACCGAAGCTGATGTTCTCCTTTGAACGCCTCAAGGGGCTTTTAGGCTTCGGCTGGAAGCTTCTTGTCTCGGGGCTTCTCGACACGGTTTATAACAAGCTGCGTGAGATCATCATCGCCGTGCGATATACCGACACCGACCTTGCCTTTTATAACCGCGGCAATTATATCCCCAACATCGTTGTTGAAAACATCAATTCGTCCATTGACAGCGTTCTGCTGCCGGTGCTGTCGGACAAACAGGACAGCGCATCGAGCGTGCGCGACATGACAAGACGGGCTATCAAGGTGAGCACCTATATCATGATGCCGCTGATGATGGGGCTGGCTGTGTGCGGTGAACCCTTCGTGCGGCTGCTGCTGACCGAAAAGTGGCTGCCCTGTGTGCCGTATCTGCGGATATTCTGCTTCAGCTACGCTTTCTACCCCCTGCACACCGCAAACCTCAACGCCATTAAGGCCATGGGCAGAAGCGATCTGTTTTTGAAGCTTGAAATAATCAAAAAGCTTATCGGCGTGGCGGTGCTGCTCGTCACGATGCGCTACGGCGTATACGTTATGGCGCTGAGTCTGCTGTTTACAAGCGTGCTGGCGCAGATAATCAATTCATGGCCCAACAAAAAGCTGCTGGACTACTCCTATCTTGATCAGCTCAGAGATATGCTTCCGGCGATCATTCTCTCCTGCGTGATGGGAGCGTGTGTCTATCCGCTCTGCCTGATCATTCACAGCGACGTCGCGCTGCTGCTTGCACAGGCGGTCACGGGCGCAGCGGTGTATGCGCTGCTTTCAAAGCTGTTTAAGATAGAGACCTTCGGATACGTTCTTGAGATCGTAAAAAAGTTAAGGGGAGAACGGAAATGACAGAAGTAAAAAATGTGCTCGTTATCCCCGCCGGGACGGAGATAGCGCTCGAAATAAATAACGCGCTTCGCTGCAGCAAGTTTGTAAAGCTCTTCGGTGCAACGAGCGTACCGTGTCACGCGGAGTTCGTGTATGAAAACTGCGTTTCGGACATACCCTTTCCCGAAAGCCCCGACTTTGCGGAGAAGGTCAACGAGATCGTTGAACGCTTCGGGATAGATTACATCTACCCCGCACATGACAGCGTACTGCTGGCTCTGACGCAGCAGCAGAATAAACTCAAGGCAAAAGTCGTGACCTCGGCGAAAGAAACAGTGGAGATCACCCGTTCCAAGAACAGGACCTATGAATTTCTTAAAGGGGCGTTTTACCTCCCCGTGATCTATAAAAACGCAGAGGAGGTCAAGACATTCCCTATCTTTATCAAGCCTGCCGTGGGACAGGGCTCTGTCGGCGCAAAACGTATCGACAGCCGGGAAGCACTCACCGAGGCACTCTCGGACGGCGTTGAGTATGCGATATGCGAATATCTGCCCGGCGACGAGTTCACGGTGGACTGCTTCACGGACAAAAACGGCGTTCTGCGCTTTATAAGCCCCCGAAGCCGCGCCAGGATAAGAGCGGGTATTTCGGTACGCTCCGAGAAAAAAGTGTGCGATGACGGGATACGCGCTATCGCCGAGGACATCAACAGCCGCTTTTCCTTTACCGGCGCGTGGTTTTTCCAGGTCAAACGAAACGCTCGCGGCGAGTACCGCCTGCTGGAGATCGCGCCCCGCATCGCCGGCACCATGAGCGTGACAAGAAACCTCGGCGTCAATATGCCCATGCTGACGCTGTTCACGCTGTGGGGATACGATGTGGACATCATCGACAACGGCAATGAGATCCTTCTGGATCGGGCTTTCATTTCCCGATTTAAAACGGATATCGAGTATTCCAATGTGTACGTGGACTTTGACGACACTATGGTCATTCGCGGCGAAGTCAACGGCTTTCTGATGATGTTTCTTTATCAGGCCCACGACAAAGGAAAAAAGCTGTATCTGCTCACAAAGCACGCGAAGGACATTTACGAAAGTCTTGAAAAATACGCGATATCGGCAAAGCTGTTCGAGAAGATCATTCATATACCGCCCGATGGCGAAAAGTATGAATATATCAGACCGGACTCGATATTTATCGACGACTCGTTCGGAGAGCGCGTAAAAATTCATAAGAAATGCGGCATACCCGTTTTCGATATGGATATGGCGGAAAGTCTTATAGACTGGAGAGTATAATGAGCGAAATAATCAATGTGACCCGTTCCTCGATGCCCGACTATGAGGAATTCTGCGCAGAGATAAAAGATATGTGGGAGACCCACTGGCTGACGAATATGGGCGTAAAGCATCAGACGCTTGAAAAAGAGCTGAAGGAATATCTGGATGTGCCGTATATTACCCTCTTTACGAACGGACACCTCGCCCTTGAGAATATGCTGGAAGGTATCGGCGTGAAGGGTGAGATCATTACGACCCCCTATACCTTTGCATCCACTACCCACGCCATCGTCCGCACCGGCAACACCCCCGTGTTCTGCGACATAAATGATGAGGACTATACCATCGATGTAAACAGGATCGAGGCTCTTATCACCGAAAAAACCGTCGCCATCATGCCGGTACACGTTTACGGCAATCTCTGCGATACCGAGGCGATAGACCGCATCGCAAAAAAGTACGGGCTGAAAGTGCTGTATGACGCGGCGCACGCCTTCGGCGTCAGAAAAAACGGCGTCAGCTCGGCAGCGATGGGCGATGTGTCCATGTTCTCCTTCCATGCGACCAAGGTCTTCAACACCATTGAGGGCGGAGCACTGTGCTACAACGACGGGAAGCTGGAAAGAGTTTTCGCCGATCTGAAAAACTTCGGCATCCACGGCCCCGAATCCGTCACATATGTGGGCGGCAATGCCAAGATGAACGAGTTCTGCGCCGCGATGGGTCTTTGCAATCTGAGGCATTTAGATGAAGAGATCGCAAAGAGAAAGGTCGCTGCCGAGAGATACGACGAACGCCTCGGAAATGTGAAAGGAATTAAGCTGAATAAGAGACAGTCGGGAGTCGAGTCGAATTATGCCTACTATCCGGCGGTATTTGACGGATATAAATATACCCGCGACGAAATTTTCGATAGGCTTGCCGCGGAAAACATAATCGCCAGAAAATATTTTTACCCCATCACCAACTCCTTCGAGTGCTATCGGGGCAGACCAGGCTTTGACGTCGACGATACCCCTGTGGCAAAGCACATCGGTGACAGTGTGCTGACGCTGCCTATGTATGCAGATCTCTCTGTCGAGACCGTCGACAGAATTTGTGGTATTATTTTGAAATAGGAAGGAAACAAAAAATGGAAAAATCAAAGGTATTTTACACAGATTTCAGAACCTCTCTCGGCGACGGACTTACCAATAAGCTCAAAAGACTCATCAAGGCCGCAGGCATTGAAAACATCGACATGGACGGCAAATTTGTCGCCATCAAGATGCACTTCGGCGAGCTGGGCAACCTCAGCTTTTTAAGACCCAACTATGCAAGAGCCGTCGTGGACGTTATCAAGGCAAACGGCGGTATCCCCTATCTCACCGACTGCAACACGCTTTATGTCGGCTCCCGCAAGAACGCCATCGAGCACATGGAATGTGCATGGGAAAACGGCTTTACTCCTCTCACCGTCGGCTGCCCCATCATCATCGGCGACGGTCTCAAGGGTACGGATGATGTGGAAGTTCCCGTTGTGGGTGGTCAGTATGTAGAGACTGCGAAGATCGGCAGAGCCGTCATGGACGCGGATATCTTCATCAGCCTTACGCACTTCAAGGGGCATGAGGAAGCCGGATTTGGCGGCACGATCAAGAACATCGGCATGGGCTGCGGCTCCAGACGCGGCAAGAAGGAGCAGCATTCTCAGGCCAAGGCCTCCGTCAATCCCAACAAGTGCCGCGGCTGCCGCCGCTGCCAGAGAGAGTGCGCCAACAACGGACTCATATACGATGAAAACGCCAAAAAGATGACCGTCAACCTCGACAACTGTGTCGGCTGCGGACGTTGCCTCGGCGCGTGCAACTGGGACGCAATCGCTTTCCGCGGCAACAGCAACGCGCCCAAGGATCTCAACCTGCGCATGAGCGAGTACGCCAAGGCTGTCGTTGACGGCAGACCCAACTTCCATATCTCCCTCATCGTGGATGTCTCCCCCAACTGCGACTGCCACAGCGAGAACGACGCACCCATTCTGCCCGATATCGGAATGTTTGCCTCTTTTGACCCGCTGGCGCTCGATCAGGCCTGTGTAGACGCTTGCATGAAGGCGGAGCCTCTGCCCAACAGCCAGCTCGGCGACAATATCCGCGCCCCCCATTTCCATGACCACCACGACCATTTCCTCAACTCCAATCCCAATGTGGATTACAAGACCTGCCTTGAACACGCCGAGGAGATCGGTCTGGGTTCGAGAGAGTACGAGCTTATCAAAGTGAAATAAAACAATACGGGGGCGGGAAGAACACTCTCCCGCCCCATGAACAGACAGCACCGGCAAAGAAGGGAAATAACTATGGATCCAATGGACAGCTATTTTGTTATCATCGGCATCATCGCCGTCGGCGTGGGCATTTATGAGCTTATTACGAAAAAGCTCGTCGGGCGCAAGCTGGAAGGCGTCAAAAAAGAGAATGTACGGAAATTCCTGCCCTATGATGTGGCGACCTATATCATCGACGGTGTTACGATGGTACTTTTAGGCAGCGGTCAATACGTTCCTTTTATGAGGACGACGGTCGGCATCTTTGCCGTGATCATCCTTTCGCTGGCTGTTCTGGTCGGAAACTGGTATTTCAGCAAAAAGATACTCGGTACGCCGTCCAATGCGGAAAGATTGAGATAGATTTATTCGCGCACTTTCATTTTTGGAATTATCAGGATTATTGACAAATACGATAAAAGGGATATACTGAAACTGCATTTTTATTAAAGGAGAGTTTTACAATGAAAGTTGTTGTCGCAGATACTTACGAGCAGGAATGCCTTCTTGCCGCCGACGTGATCGAGCAGGTCGTGCGCGAAAAGCCCGACTGCCGCATCGGTCTTGCCACCGGCTCCAGCCCCGTGGGAATGTATAAGGAGCTCGGCCGCCGCTGCCGCGAAGAGGGGCTGGACTTCTCCAAAGCCGACACCGTAAACCTTGACGAGTATGTCGGACTTGAACCCACACACGAGCAGAGCTACCGCTACTTTATGGACGTAAATCTTTTTGACCACATCAATATCGACAAAGCCAACACCTATGTGGCAAAGGGTGTGGGCGATGTGGAGGAAAACCTCCGCGAGTTCAACGAGGTACTGGCGAAGAAGACCATCGACGTTCAGGTTCTGGGCGTAGGTCCCGACGGACATTTAGGCTTCAATGAGCCGGGCGAAAAGCTGTGGGATCACGCACACAAGGAGTTTCTTGACGAGAGCACCATTGACGCAAACCAGCGTTTCTTCGCAAGCCGTGACGATGTTCCCCGCTACGCCTTCACCATGGGCATGGGCGACATTATGAGAGCGAAAAAGCTCCTCATGATCATCAACGGCAACAAGCAGGACGCCGCGACAAAGCTCCTCATGGACGACAAGATAGATCCCAAGTGCCCTGCAACCTTCATGAAGATGCACTCCGACGCCGTTGTCTTCATCGAAAAGAAGCTTGCCGACGAGATCGGATATAAGGGATAATATTTGGAGTTCTTCTTTTATTTTGCAAAACTTTCAAAATACTATTGCAAAATAAGAAAAATATGATACAATCCCGTTCTCAATAGATGAAAAAAAGAACAAAGGCAAAATACGCAACTTTTATAGTCAGTGTGTTTGCCTTTGTTTTTTTATTTACACAAATAAAGAACTTATGATGATAAATCAAATAAGCCAAAAATGTTGTTTTGATACCGGAACTCAATAATGTGCCTGTAATTTGGATATCAGCGAAGGATCGCTTTGAATGAGGAAAATCAGATTTCTTGCTGTGGGCGAGGGATTACTTTTCCTGATCTCCCACGCTTCCACGGTTCTGGGGGATACGCCGAGAATGGCGGCAAACGCTTTTTGTGACAGACATAATTCTTTTCTCGTTTTTGCGATATCGATTTCGGGAAGACTGCGTTTTCTCACAAAAGTGGCGGCTTTGGCACTGCCTTTTTCATAGGCAAGTGCTTCTTCCAGCCCTTCCATGATGCCGGAGAAAAAATCTACATCCTTGAAGTTCTCCGCGATCTCTTCCTCGCTCAGCTTGCTCACAAATTTCGGTTCACGCATATCACTCACTCCTTCCTGATTTCTTCAATGATGCGTCGAATGGCTTTTTTCTGTTCATCTGTCAGGTTTTCCTGAACATTCTTTGGATATGCAAACAGGAGGTACAGCTTTTCTTTTTCAAACACATCCACATAAATGACACGACCGCCGCCGCGTTTGCCGCGATTGTCGTTCAGTTGAATTCGCAGCTTTCTGGCCCCGCCTGTTCCTTCAATCACGTCTCCCATTTGCGGATTGGCAAGAAGAATATTTTCCAATGATTTCAAATCTTCATCGTCCAGTCCCATGGCTTTCCAACATCTGCGGAACGGCTCCGTATGAATAAACAGTCTTGTCATGTCGCACTTCCTTGACTTTGATACACTGCTATTATATACGATAATACCGTAGTCGTCAAGTGCTTTTCGTAAACGTGTTCTTTTATGTGGAAGTTTTTTATACCTGCAAAAGCCGCATCATCTCCTTTTTCAGCCTTGCGATTATGCGTTTTTCCAGTCGGCTTATATAGCTTTGAGAAATACCGAGCATATCCGCGACCTCCTTCTGGGTGTACTCCTTTCCGCTCGGAAGACCGAAGCGCATCATGATTATCTCCTTTTCCCTCGGCTTGAGGGTGTCGATGGCCGCCATGAGCATCTGACGGTCGGCGTCGTCCTCCAGCGGACGCGCTACCTCATCGTCATCCGTACCGAGTATATCCGACAGCAAAAGCTCGTTCCCGTCCCAGTCGGTATTCAGCGGCTCGTCAAAGCTCACCTCCGTGCGGCGGTTGGCAAGCTTTCTCAGATACATGAGGATCTCGTTTTCGATACAGCGCGAGGCGTAGGTGGCGAGCTTGATGTTTTTTCCGCAGTTGAAGGTGTTCACGGCCTTGATAAGCCCGATCGTGCCGATTGAGATGAGGTCTTCGATGTTCACGCCGGTGTTTTCAAAACGTTTTGAGATGTAGACGACAAGTCTCAGATTGTGCTCGATGAGCGTTTTCCGCGCCGCTTCATCGCCTTCCGTCAGTGCGTTCAGTGCGCTCTCCTCGTCTGCTTTTTCCAGCGGCGGCGGGAGAGCCTCGCTGCCGCCTATGTAAAAAACCGTTGACGGGTTTATCCCGAGTATTTCCATTATCTGCTCACGCAGAAATATGATTTGCGGTTTACAGAGCATATTTATGATCATCCCTTTCCGACTAAAGTATTCCTTCAAAGCCGTCGCCCCATGTTCTTACGGAGATCGCCGTGAGCATGGGGCGGTTTTCTCCGCCGACGGTTATGGCGTCCGCCCGAAACGCCGGAAGCATCCCGCTCTCGCCTACGCTCCTGTACGGAACGAGGCGGAGCTTCCCCTGCAGCTGCGCTATTGCGTTCCAGCGTTCGCTCAACGCGATCGGATCGTCAAACGGAAGCTCCTCAAACCCGTCGAAGATCGGTCTGAGCGCGTGAGGACACACCACCATCACTTTCTCTCCGCTTATGGGATCGCGCAGGTCGTTGCCGGTATCCGTCATGGCGGTAAACACGGCGGTCCTGCCCAGAAATGTCAGCTCCACCGTCACAAGCTGCCGGTCGCTTCGCGCCGAGCGGAAACGGAAGGTTAGCCACAGCAGGACATAGCACAGAGAAAACGACAGTACCAGCGTCCGCATATCAAAGGCGGGGTAGCCGCCCATCAGCGTGATGCACCAGACAAACCCGCCGAAGGCCGCCGAGATGATAAGAAAGGTCAGCAGACAGCGCATAAGGCTCTTTTCGCTCCCGTAGGCGGCAAGCGCCATAAGCCCGGCGACTGAGAGCTTTACGGCGGGGGAGCTGAGGAAGACCCATCCGGGCAGATAGACCGCGACAGAAAAAACGGCTCCGACGAGTGCTCCGGCGAGATAACGCTTTCGCTTCGGAGATAGCCCGCACACGACCGCCGTGCACCGCAGAAGCAGATAGTCTATCACAAGGTTGAGAAGGAACAGACTGTCAATATAAATTGTCTCCATGTGCGGGATTATACATGGTCAGGGCTGTAAAATCTGTCGCTAAACATAAGGCTTAAAGAAAAATTCATTGTCAAACGGCGCTGTATGTGGTAAAATCAATCAGATATTTATGTGCGGAGGTCACCCGCATGTGGTTCTGGTTTTCGCTTATCGCTCTTTTGTGCTGGAGCGGCTCCGATCTCTTTTCCAAAATCGGCTGTCAGGATGAGCAGGACAGATATTCTCATCTGAAAATGGTCATGGCCGTGGGGCTTGTTATGGGCCTGCACGCGATATTTCAGATATTGTTCAACGGCGTTGAGATGAACGCGCACGTGATACTGAAATACCTGCCGGTGTCGCTGCTGTATATCGTGTCGATGGCAGTGGGCTATTTCGGACTGCGCTATATAGAGCTGTCCATATCCTCCCCGATCTGCAACAGCTCGGGCGCACTCGTCGCTGTTTTGAGCTTTCTGGTAATGGGGCGTGCCGCAGGTCTCCCCTTTGCCGCCTTTGTCGCGGTCGCTGCGGTGTGCGCCGGCGTGATCGCGCTGGGCGTGATCGAGGCGAACGAGGACGAGGAGCTGAGACAGGCGCGGCAGAGCGAGGCAAACCGCCAATACACCAAGAGTGTTCTGGCCATTGCCCTCCCCGTGATCTACTGCCTGCTGGACGCTTTAGGCACCTTTGCCGACAGCATCGTGCTGGAGCAGCTCAACGAGGACAGCGCAAACGCCGCCTATGAGCTCACCTTTATGGCTGTCGGACTGATAAGCGGTGCGTATGTGCTCGCCATAAAAAAACAAAAGCTCCTTTTCCGGCAGGAAGCGCCGAAATATACGGGTGCGGTTTTTGAAACGGCGGGGCAGTTTTTCTATATATACGCCCTCGCCGACAGTGAGCACGTTGCCTTTGCCGCGCCGATAATATCCTCCTACTGCGTGCTGAGCGTTGTCTGGAGCCGCATTTTCCTCAAGGAAAAGCTTTCCGGAAAGCACTATCTGTCGATTTTGCTTGTCATAATCGGAGTAATAATACTCGGCATACTCGATATCTGATCACGCAGCAAAAGCTCTGCTGATGCCATCGCAGGGAACGGTCAGGACCGTTCCCTACGGATAAAGCTTTGATCGCCACAAAAATATAACAGTCTATGAAACAGAGAGGGGAAACAATGGCAAAATATAAGAGAGTTCTGATAAAAATAAGCGGTGAGGCACTGGCTGCCGAGAAACACACCGGCTACGACTTTGATTTCGTTATGAAGGTCTGCGGCGCTGTGAAAAAATGCGCCGAGAAGGGCGTGCAGGTGGGTATCGTTATCGGCGGCGGCAACTTCTGGCGCGGCGTGAAGGACGGCGCGGGACACGTGGAGCGCGTGAGTGCCGACCGTATGGGTATGCTTGCGACCGCGATGAACTGTCTTGCCGTATGCGATGTGTTCAATCAGCTCGGCGCAAAGGCAAAGGTCATGACCGCTGTCGATATACAGGGCGTGGGCGAACGCTACGACACGAAAAAGGCCATCGAGTACCTTGAAAACGGGATCATCGTTCTTTTTGCCGGCGGCTCGGGTATGCCGTTCTTCTCTACCGATACTGCCGCCGCTCTCAGAGCCGCCGAAATCCGGGCCGACGCAATTCTCCTTGCCAAAAACGTGGACGGCGTATATTCCGCAGACCCCGTAAAAGACCCCACTGCGTATAAATTTGACGAGATAAGCTATGACGAGGTGCTTGCAAGAAGACTTGCCGTAATGGACACCACCGCGACCAGTCTCGCTATGGACAACGATCTGCCCGTTATCGTCTTTGCTCTTGCCGACCCCGAGAATATCGGCAGAGTTGTGGACGGAGAGAAGATCGGCACAACCGTATCCTGATGAAAAAAATATAAAAACAATATACTACTATACAACACGGAGGAAAAAACCATGTCTGATTACCCGGAATTTGAAAACAAGATGAAAAAAACCTGCGATGCTCTGACCACTCAGTTCGCAACCATCCGCGCAGGCCGCGCCAACGCCGCCGTTCTTGACCAGATCACGGTCGACTACTACGGCTCCGCCACTCCCATCAATCAGGTCGCTTCCATCGCTTCCCCCGACCCCCGCTCTCTGCTCATTCAGCCCTGGGACGGCTCCATCCTCAAGGCGCTTGAGAAAGCGATCATCGCCTCCGACCTCGGCATCAACCCCCAGAACGACGGCAGAATGCTCCGTCTGGTGTTCCCCCCGCTTACCGAGGAAAGACGTAAGGATCTCGTAAAGCAGACCAAGAAGTACGGCGAGGAAGCCAAGGTCGCCATCCGCAACATCCGCCGCGATGCCATTGAAAAGTTCAAGAAACAGCAGAAGGCGTCCGAGATAACCGAGGACGACTACAAGATCGCAGAGAAGGATATCCAGAAGCTCACCGACGACTACGCCAAGGAGATCGACAGGATCTGCGCCGCCAAGGAAAAGGAACTCACCGAGATCTGATTTTTTCAAAAACGCTCCCCTGCAAAGCAGGGGAGCGATTATAACAGAGGTATGAAAATGACTGATACCAATATACCGTGCCACATAGCCATTATTCTCGACGGAAACGGGCGCTGGGCAAAAAAGCGCGGTCTGCCCCGCACGGCAGGTCACGCCAGAGGCGCGGAGACCTTCCGCAAAATCGCCACATACTGCAAAAATATCGGCGTTGAATACCTGACGGTGTACGCCTTTTCCAGCGAGAACTGGAAGCGTCCGCCCGAGGAAGTCAAGACCATCATGAAGCTTCTGGACAACTATCTCCATGAAGCTATTGACACCATGGAGCGCGACCACATCAAAATGAAGGTGCTGGGCGATGTGGAGGGTCTTTCTCCCGAGTTACAGGCATTGGTTGCAAAAACCGATGAAATTTCCACGCGCTATGACGGATTTCAGGCGAATATCTGCTTAAACTACGGCGGCAGAGCCGAGATCGTGAACGCCGCGAAAAGGTATGCCGAAGACCTTGCCTCCGGTAAGGTAACAGAGCTGGACGAAAAGATATTCGGCAATTATATGTACTCCGCCGAAATTCCCGACCCCGATCTGCTCATCCGCCCGGGCGGGGAACAGCGCATTTCAAACTTTTTATTATGGCAGTGCGCGTATTCGGAGTTTTATTTTACGGACATACTCTGGCCCGACTTCACCCCCGACGAGCTTGATAAGGCCATCGCCGAGTTTAACAGGCGCGACAGACGCTTCGGGGGAGCAAAATAGAGAGTGGAGTTTAAAGTGTGGAGTGTGGAGTTAATGTACCGCTTCGCGGCAATTAGAATTTCCTCAAAAGTCTATCCGCCTACAAAAACCTTACGTTTACAGATCTTTTATGTTTTTTAGAAAAGCAAAACAACTGAGGGAAATATGATCCATCGGCGAAGCCGACACTTTAAACTCCACACTCCACACTCCAAACTCACAGAGCTCCGCTCAGGAAAAATTCCAATAAACTTCAGGAGAGAAAAAATGGTTAATTCAGTCTCAATACTGGGCTGTACCGGCTCTATCGGCAGACAGACCATAGCGGTCGCGGAGCATATCGGCATGAAGGTCGCCGCTCTGACCGCACAGCGGAAAATCGATCTGCTGGAAGAACAGGCAAGACGCTTAAAGCCCGAATTCGTGGCGGTCTACGATGAAAAAGCGGCAAAGCTTTTCAAAATCGCCGTTGCGGACACAGATATCAAAGTCGGCTCCGGTATGGAGGGACTTATCGAGGCGGCGACTATGGACGGCACCGACTGCGTTGTCACTGCTGTTTCCGGCTCTGTGGGACTCAAGCCCACTCTCGCCGCAATAGACGCGAAAAAGCGCATCGCCCTTGCCAACAAGGAAACGCTTGTCTGCGCCGGCGAGATAGTCATGAAGCGTTCAAAGGAAACGGGCGCGGAGATAGTTCCTGTTGACTCGGAACATTCCGCTATCTTCCAGTGTCTTATGGGACGTAAGGAAGGCGAGCTGAAAAAGATCCTACTCACCGGCTCGGGCGGCCCGTTCAGAGGTAAGGCGAGAGCGGAGCTGGAGGATGTGACTCCCGAGATCGCCGTAAAGCACCCCAACTGGAGCATGGGCGCGAAAATTTCCGTAGACAGCGCGACCATGATGAATAAAGGGCTTGAATTTGTGGAGGCAATGCACCTGTTTGGAGTTACTCCCGACGATATTCAGGTGGTAATCCACCCCCAGAGCATCATACACTCTATGGTAGAGCTTATTGACGGCACCGTCATCGCGCAGATGGGCGTGCCCGATATGGGGCTTCCCATTCAGCTTGCCCTTACATATCCCGAGAGAAAACCCTCCATGTTCGAACGCATGGACTTTTGGAACATGAAGGATATGACCTTTGAAGCACCCGACTACGAAAAAACGCCCTGCTTAAAGCTCGCCATGGACGCGGCGAGAACAGGAGGGACGGCGGCGTGTATCATGAGCGCGGCAAATGAGGTCGCAGTTCACGCATTTTTGGCGCATAAGCTTGGGTATAATCGTATATATGACGCGGCGGCAGGCGCCATCGACGCCGTCGGCGTGACACAGCACCCCGACCTCGATACCATTATCGCCGCGGACGAAGCGGCACGGCACTACGTCAGAGAGACATATAAGGTCTGACCGAAACCCGTAGGGCGGGGGCTTGCTCCCGCCGAAAAGTCGGAGTTTTCGTAATGTTACGGCGGGAGCAAGCCCCCGCCCTACAGCTTCAGCACATTTTCTGCCATCGGAGGCATTTCAATGAGCATAGTCTATATCATTTTCGGAATACTGGTATTCGGCGTTCTTATCGCCATACATGAGCTGGGACATTTCTCGGCGGCAAAGCTTTTGGGCGTGCAGGTCAATGAATTTGCCATCGGTATGGGACCTGCGATCATCAGCCGTCAGAAGGGCGAAACGCTCTACTCATGGCGGGCTCTGCCCTTCGGCGGGTTCTGCGCGATGGAGGGTGAGGACGAGGACAGCGACAATCCGAGAGCCTTTAACTCACAGAGCCCATGGAAGCGAGCTGTTATTCTCATCGCCGGTTCGTTTATGAACTTTCTGCTTGGCTTTATCCTTGTCGTCGCGCTCTATGCAAATGCCGCCGCGTTCCGCGCCCCTGTCCTTGCCGATTTCATGGATGGCTGTCCCTATGAGAGCGAAGAGGCCTTTCAGATAAACGACCGTATCGTCAAAATCGACGGACACCGCGTATATCAGTACAGCGATGTGGGCGAATTTCTCTCGGAAAACAAGACGGGGATTTTTGACATTGTAGTTGAGCGAGACGGGAAAAAAGTAGAACTTAACGGATTGAAGCTCGTTCCTCTCGAATACGAGGGCGAGGAAAACAAAATGTACGGCTTCTATTTCGGCTATGAGGAGGCGACCTTACCTGTAAAGCTTCAATATTCCTGGGGCACGACAATGGAATTCGGACGCTGGGTCTGGAAGGGTCTGCGAATGCTCACCTCCGGTGAAGTGAAAATGAACGATATGTCCGGTCCGGTGGGGATCGTCGATCTGATGGCGGAGACCGGCGAGAGCGCCGCTACCGTCGCGG
Source organism: Eubacteriales bacterium (assembly GCA_030531595.1). GTDB lineage: Bacteria > Bacillota > Clostridia > Oscillospirales > Oscillospiraceae > Limivicinus. The sequence goes on from JAUNND010000028.1 coordinate 15,687, forward strand.
ACGGTTTTCTGGACATTCTCTATCTCTCCGCGTTCATCGCGGTCAATCTTGCGATCATGAATATGCTGCCGCTTCCCGCACTGGACGGCGGACGTGTGTTTTTCCTGATCGTTACGTGGATCATCGAATTTATCACCCGCAAAAAGCTTGACCATAAATATGAGGGCTATATCCACGCCGCCGGTATGGTGCTGCTGCTGGCGCTGATGGCGGTAATCATGTTCAACGATATAGTAAAGATAGTGACGAAATGAGTATAAAAAGAGAACATACAAAGAAAATAAAGATCGGAAGCGTGGAGATCGGCGGTGACGCGCCCGTCTCGGTGCAGACCATGTGCAATACGAAGACATGGGACGTTGAAGCTACCGTTTCCCAAATCAAAGCCATGCGCACCGCCGGTGCGGATATCGTCCGCATCGCCATTCCCGACATGAAAGCGGCACAGGCTGTCGATAAAATAAAGGAGCAGGTGGACGTTCCGCTCGTTGCGGATATCCACTTTGACTACCGCCTTGCCCTTGAGGTCGCCGAGCGCGGAATTGACAAGATACGCATAAATCCCGGCAACATCGGCGCGGAGGAAAATGTAAAAGCGGTCGCGGATACCTGCAAACGCCATAATATCCCCATCCGCATCGGCGTAAACGCGGGCAGTCTTGAAAAGAGACTTTTAGAGAAATACGGTCATCCCTGCGCCAAGGCTCTTGTCGAAAGCGCTGCGGGACATATAGCGCTTCTCAGAAAATTCGATTTTGACGATATATGTATTTCCATGAAGGCTTCCTCCGTGCCGCTGTGTATCGAGGCTTACCGCCTCGCGTCGGAAACCTTCAATTATCCTCTGCATCTTGGCGTTACCGAGACCGGCACGGAGTGGAACGGGACTATCCAGTCCGCCGTCGGCATCGGTACGCTGCTTTCCGAGGGCATAGGCAATACGATCCGCGTATCTCTGACTGCTGATCCCGTCAAAGAGGTCAGCGCCGGTATCGCTATCGTCAAGGCGGCGGGACTGCGTCCGGGCGGCGTGAAATTCGTGTCCTGCCCGACCTGCGGCAGAACTCAGATAGACCTTATCTCCCTTGCTACCGAGGTCGAAAACCGCGTTAAAAATATGCCCCGCGACATTACCGTCGCTGTCATGGGCTGTGTCGTGAACGGCCCCGGCGAGGCGAGAGAGGCGGATTACGGCATCGCCGGCGGCGTCGGCAAGGGACTGCTTTTCAAAAAAGGCGTTGTCCTCGGTACATACCCTTACGAAGAGCTCTGCGACAAACTCATTGAACTGATAGAGACCGACGGAGAATAAGGTTGAAACGAGTTTCAACCTTATATTATAAAAGCCGTTTTTCTCGCCGCTTGCGCGGCAACCGAAAAACATAGCACTTTATGACCATTCCTTTTATTATGGTTGTTTTGTGCCTTAAAGCGAAGCGTAAAGGAATGGTCATAAATATGAGCGAGCACACCCCGTTTCTCACAATATTCCCCGACTGCATACCTATGAACTCCTTTGCGGGAGGACTGGATCAGGCGTATGTGACCGAGGTACAGATAGCGCTTCAGGAGAAGACCATGACGGTAAGCGCATGGTTTCCTTCCATGCCCAGCCCCGCCGAGGAAAGCGAGCTGTGTTCACGGCTGAAAAATGTTTTCGGTCTCAGCCTTGTGCGCTTAAAGCCCGATTATCCCGCGCCGAAATCCGCGCCTGCCGCGTCGGAGGCTCACTCCGGCGCACCCTGCGGCGATGTTCTCTACGGCAGAGCCATCAAGCAGTCGCCCATTCCCATGAGCGGCATAACTTTGGAGTCCGGCAGAGTTACAGTAGAGGGTGACGTTGTGGCGGTTACGAGCAAGATCATTCCCAAGACCGGCGCGGCGGTTTTAGGCTTTGACATCACAGACCGTACAAGCTCTCTGCACGTTTCAAAGTACCTCAGGCCCGAGGAGGATCACGGTGTTATAGATGCCGTACAGGTAGGCACTCACCTGACCGTGCAGGGCGATACCTCTTACAGCAAATATGATGACGATATGGTCATAGACCCGCGCAATATCGTCAAAGGGAAAAAAGTCATCCGTCCCGACAACGCGGAGGAAAAGCGCGTGGAGCTGCATCTGCATACCCGCTTTTCCGCGATGGACGCGCTCACCGATCCGGGCGAGGTCGTAAAACGCGCCGCGTACTGGGGTATGAACGCCATCGCCGTGACCGACCACGGTGTGGCGCAGGCTTTTCCGGATATGTGGAAAGCGGGTAAAAAGCACGGCATAAAGATCATTTACGGCTTAGAGGGCTATTACTACAACGATATGGACGGCAACAGCGCCGTCATAGGCAAATGCAAGCTGCCGTTGGATGCGGAATTTGTGGCGTTCGACATCGAGACAACGGGTCTCAACGCCCTCAACGACCGCATGACCGAGATAGGTGCGCAGATATTCTCCGGCGGCAATATTCTCAAAGAGTTCAACACCTTTGTTGACCCTAAAATGCACATCCCCGCCGAGATCACCAAGCTCACCGGCATAAAGGACAGCGACGTGCAGGGTGCGCCGGACGAGAAGGAAGCCATGCAGATGTTTATGGACTTCATCGGCGACCGCCCCATCATCGCCCACAACGCGCATTTTGACGTGGGCTTCATGACCGCCGCCGCCAACCGGAACGGATTGAGGTTTTCGCCGGTGTTCATGGATACGCTGGCTCTTTCACAGGCGCTGTGTCCCGAGCTTAAACGCTTCAAGCTGGATATAGTTTCCAATCATCTGGGACTGCCGCAGTTCAACCACCACCGCGCCAGTGATGACGCGATGGTCGTTGCCCGCATGATGGACAAGTTCATCCCCATGCTCAAGCAAAGGGGCGCAAAGACCGTTGACGATATCGAGACGATCTATCACTCTCTTAAACGCACGGACGTTGCCAAGACCTACCACATGATCCTCCTTGCCCTCAACCGCAAGGGATTGAAGAATATGTACGAGCTTATTTCGCAGTCGTACTTAAAGCATTTCCACAAGACTCCGAACATCCCGAAAAGCCTTTTAATTCAGCACCGCGAGGGACTTCTCATAGGCTCCTCCTGCGGCATGGGCGAGCTGTACGGCGCGGTGATGAACGGTGCTCCCGACAGTGAGCTTGAAAAGATAGCCGAGCTTTACGACTACCTTGAAATTCAGCCCATCGCCAACAACGGCTTTCTCATTGACAACGGCAAGGTCAGGGACAGATACGTTCTGGAGGATTACAACAGGCGCATTTACAATTTAGGCAAGCGTTTAGGCAAGCCGGTCATTGCCGCGTCCGATGTCCACTTCATGGATATGGAGGACGAGCAGTACCGCAAAATTTTGCAGGCGGCGAAGAAGTTTTCGGATGCCGACAGAAGCTGCCCCATCTATTTCCGAAATACGGAAGAGATGCTGAAAGAGTTTGAATATTTAGGCGAAGATGTTGCCAAAGAGGTCGTTATCACCAACACCCGAGCCATCGCGGACATGGTCGAGGACATCGAGCTTCTGCCGAAGGATCTCTACGCGCCCAAGATCGAAAACTCCGCACAGCAGTTAAAAGACCTTGTCTACGGCAAAATGCACCGTATTTACGGCGAGACCCCGCCGAAGATCGTGCAGGAGCGCGTCGATATCGAGCTGAACACCATACTCGACCACCAGTACGACGTTATATATATGTCGGCGCAGAAGCTCGTGCAGAACTCGCTTGAAAACGGCTATCTTGTCGGCTCAAGAGGAAGTGTCGGCTCATCGCTGGTTGCGTATATGTCGGGCATAACGGAGGTTAACTCCCTGCCGCCGCACTACGTCTGCCCGAAGTGCTGTCACAGCGAGTTTATCACCGACGGCTCCTACGGGTGCGGAGCGGATATGCCGGAAAAGGACTGCCCCGAGTGCGGCACAAAGATGAAACGCGAGGGCTTTGACATACCGTTTGAGACTTTCCTCGGCTTCCCGGGCAACGAAAAAACGCCCGATATCGACCTTAATTTCTCGGGCGAATATCAGGCGAAAGCGCATAAATACACCGAAGTGCTTTTCGGCTCCGACCATGTTTTCAGAGCGGGTACTATCGGCACTCTGGCGGAAAAGACCGCCTACGGCTATGTAAAAAAGTATCTTGAGGAGCGCGGCATCAAGGCGACCAAGGCCGAGGAAAACCGCCTTTCCTTAGGGCTTGTCGGCATAAAGCGCACGACGGGACAGCACCCGGGCGGACTTGTCGTTATCCCGCAGGATATGGACGTAACCGACTTCTGCCCCGTGCAGCATCCGGCGGACGACCCGAATTCCGACATCATCACCACCCACTTTGAATACCACTGCATGGAGGCCAACCTCTTAAAGCTCGACGAGCTGGGACACGATGACCCCACCATGATCCGCATGATGGAGGATATGACCGGTGTGGACGCGAAGGAGATATCTCTTTCCGACCCCGAGACGATGTCGATCTTTGTCTCTCCCGCCGCGCTGGGGCTTCCCGACGACGACCCGATCATCGGCAAGACCGGCTCCATCGGCGTGCCGGAGTTCGGAACCGCCTTCACAAAGCAGATGCTTGTAGACACACAGCCCAAGCAGTTTGATACCCTTGTGAGACTTTCCGGCTTCTCCCACGGTACGGACGTGTGGGCGGGCAACATCCACGACCTCATCGTCAACGGTGTGGCGACCGTTAATGAGACCGTCGGCTGCCGTGACGACATTATGATCTACCTTATCCAGAAGGGCATGAAACCCGCGCTGGCGTTCAAGACTATGGAGGCCGTGCGAAAGGGCAAGGTCAAAAAGAGCGGGGAGTTCCCGGGGGATGCGGAGCAGCAGATGCGCGACCTCGGCGTACCCGACTGGTACATAGAGTCCTGCCGCAAGATAGCCTATCTGTTCCCGAAGGCTCACGCTGTGGCATATGTCATGATGGCGTTTCGCATCGCGTGGTTCAAGGTGCATGAGCCGCTGGCGTTTTACAGCGCGTACTTCTACCGCCGCAGTCAGAAGGGCGGCTTTGACGCGGAGCTTATGTGCGGCGGTGCGGACGATGTGCGAAGAAAGATAAACGACATGAAAAAGCGTCAGCTCTCCGCCAACGAGGAGGATTTACTGACTACCTTGGAGGCGGTATACGAGTTCAATATGCGCGGGTTTGAGTTCGCGCCAATTGACATCTACAAATCCGCCGCGTTCAAATTCCTCATCACCGAGGACAAAAAGCTCCGCCCCCCGTTCTGCGCTATCGGCGGACTCGGCGAAACGGCGGCGCTCGATCTCGAAAAAGTCAAGGACTCCGGCAAGACCTATATCTCCGTTCAGGAGCTTTCCCGCGACTGCCCCAAGGTCTCTCAGACCCACTTTGAACTTCTGAAATCCCTCGGTGCTCTGGGCGATATGCCCGAGAGCAACCAGCTCAATCTGTTTGAGCTGTAATTCGAATGTGGATTTCCCGTATTATCATGATTGCCGCAGCCGGTCAATAAACCGACTGCGGCAATCATTTTATCCGCCCGAAAGGCGGTTCGCCATAAGGATTTACAGGTTTTGATCCGCCTTTTTACGCCCATACTGCATAAAAAATTCCGGAAATACGACAGTATTCCCGGAATTTTATTATATTGTCTGGACGAAAAATGCCTGGCTCAAAACTGCTTCGCACCTGAAAAGCAGGATGTTTTTGGCAGGACAAGGTTCCTCGTCGCAGGAATACTTTTTGTATTTCAAGGCGATTTAACGCAGTACTGCCGAAAAAAGACGCTTTTCAGGCTGCAAATCCCTATGGTGAACCGCCTAAAGGGACGTTTTGTTTTTCGGAGGGGTCAAGCGCGGTGAAGCGGGATCTCCTTTTCGCACGGCACCTTTGTCTGACACAGTCCGCAGCCGTAGCGCGGCGCATGGATGACGCCGGAGAGCTTTACGTTGACGTCACAGATCGCATGATCCTTGCCGTTCACGGGGTCGATGGCATTGACCGGACAGCGCTTCACGCAAGCGCCGCAGTTTATGCAGTAGTCATATATTCCGGTGTACTCTCTCACATCCGCCTCGAGCGGCAGATCGCAGATCAGGCTTGCAAAGCGACCGGCAACGCCTTTGCGCGTTATCAGCCCCTTTGACAGAGAAAAGGTGCCCAGACCACAGACATAGGCGGCATGGCGCTCTGACCAGCGGCTGCCGTAGCTGTGCTCGTCGATGCCGTCGCCCTCTATACCCTGTCCGCCGCGCAGCATGGCAAAGCGCGGATCAAGAGCGGGAACACAGCAGCGTACGCCCTGCTTCTCCAGCCATGCCTTCAGCTCAGCCATATACCGGCCGATATACGCCTGCCCGTCGACTCTCGCGTATGCCCACTGCACGGAGCTGACGCTTTTTTCGCCGTAATTGCTGGTGCGTACCTCCTCGGATATGGGGAAAAACAGTGAGATCACGGTTTTTGCCCCGTCGAGCCACTCATCGGGGCTCATGTGCCACGGACCTATGACGCCCGGCTTTTTGTACTCGTCAAACAGCGTATCGTCCGCCGAACCGAAGCCGACGATGGGCGCGTCAAACATCACGGTGCCGATATATTTCGGATCGATACCGTTTTCCTTTGTCAGCGTATTTCCCGAAAGTGCAGCGAACTGTTCCGCGCATCTTGCAGTTATTGCCTTTTTATCCATAATGATCACCTGCTTCATTTTAAATTTCCCGAAAACAGAGGGTTATTTGAACAGTATTACCTGCCGTTTCGCGGCAATTTCTTTCAGAAGCTCAATGGCGTGCGCCGCGGTCGTCTCGTCCATGTCGGAGATAACGCCCGCAAGCAGCAGCGGCAGGCTTTCACCCGCCGGCATCGCTTCCTCACAGACAGCCAGACGGATAGAGAGATAGGCAAGCGCCTCGCTGACATTCGGGGGAGTAACAGCCTCCGTCCCGTCTGTGAGCAGGGGCTGAACCCCGTCGCAGGCGACGGTCATATAGCGGTACGCAAGGGCGCCGAGCTCCGGAGAGATCTCATTTTTCATCACCGTATCTGCGTCATGAAGCGTAGCTGCGGCAAGCTCGATAGCGTCATATTCATCGGAAATGATCCCGTACTCATTTTTCAGAACGGAAAGAGTGCTTCCGAGCACCAGCGGATCCCCTGCCGCCGCGATCCTTCCGCGAAGAAGGGAGAGCTTTGACGAAATGCGCTCACACTCCGCTCTCGCCTCATTCAGCTCTCTGCTCAGTTTTGCGGCCTCGCTGCTGCCGGAGGAGAAGTCCAGCTCGCCGAGAGCGCTGCTTTCAAGCGCCTGCTGCGCCGCAAGTGCGGCTTCGTATTCCCCGCGGGAGCTCTGTTCATTGAGCTCGGCACGGACGACCTCCTCCCACAGCGCTTTATGCGCTTCAAGGAATAACGGCAGGTCGTCGTCTGTCTGCGCCGAGTATCGCTCAAGGATCTCCTTCCGTCCGGCAAGTGCCGAAGCTGCGGCGTTTTTCAGCTTTGTACAGCGCATGATCAGAGCTGTTGCGGCAAGGCAGAACACGACCGCCGCGATCACATAGTAAGTCTGGTGATAAGCGGTATAGAGCGCCGCACTCACGACGGCCAACAGGAAACAAAGAGCGCCGAGAACGGGCGATGCTTTTTTCTCGCCGCTCACTCTGAGCGCATCGAGCCTTGCAAGGTCGGCATTTATCTCCCGCTCCAGCTCTTCCGGCGATCTGCTTCCGAAGCGGCTTTTCCTGAGCTGCTCCTTTGCCGAGGTGAGAGCGCCGAGGGAGGCGTCGTGCGCCTGACTGCACGCTTTCAGACTGCTGCGTCCGGTACTGAGCTTGTCCAGTGCCTCGCGCCGCTGATGGCGCCTTGACTCGTTCACGGCACTTTCAAGCGCGGCACAGCGGCGGCGCTCCGTCTCAAGAGACTGTTCCAGAGCTTCGGCGTCCGCAGAGGTCTTTTCGATATCGGCAAGCTCGCGCTGGACCTGCCCTATTTTGCTTTCAAGCTCCGGCAGCGCCCCGCGGCGCATATACCGCCTGTCGCGCTGCCATTGACGGAGAGTGTCGTCGGCACTGTCATAGGAAACGCCCTCTTCGCCGCTCTTTGAAAGAGTGATGATACGCTCTGCCGTGGGGCGATCACCGTCGGACGCACTCATTACGGCACAGCGTTCAAATATCTGCCTTTTCACGCCGGTCAGCATTTCACCGGCGTTTTTTTCGTCCATTTTCTCAACGGCACGGGCTGTTCCCGTATAGACGGCGGAAAACTCACGCATGGGGGCGTCCTTGACGGCAGTCGTGCGGGAAAGGCTTATATCGCAGCCCTCCGCCGTCAGCTCCATGAGTCCCTCCATGGGCGCACCGGAAACGGGCGTGATGCAGAATTCTCCGTCGCTCCGCAGCTCGTCGCCGTCCTCAACGCCGTAGAGCATTGCGCCGACAAAATCACACCACTGCGTTCCTTTATTTTCGGGCACTTCCGCAATATTGAGACCGTCATGGAAGCTCAGTGTCTCGTTGTCGAGAGTGCCGAAGGAAGCGGTCAGTTTATTTATTCTCATGCGCCGCCACCTCTTTTCCGTTATCCAGCGCACTCAAGCCCCATCGGGCAGCGCGTCCGATCATTTCCTTTTCCCGCAAATCGTCCGTATTGTCGTACTTTTCACGCAGCTTTCGGAGGAATATGCCTCTCAGCGTGTCCTCCTGCGCCTTGTCCCAGATGCTGTGAGACAGCTTTGTTCTGTCAACAAGCTTTACGTCAAAAAACAGCTCTGCAAGGCTTGCGTGAAGCGCGTTGAGATCGGGCGCGGCGGCACATTCTCCCGTGAGGACGATGCGGTAAATATCGCTGAGCGTATCGTCGGGTATGGAGGTGTGCAGCGCAATCAGCGGCTCTCTGCCGGTCACGTCGACCTCAAGCGTTTTATACTGTCTTCCGCCAAGTGAATGCTGCTCCGCAGAGCATCCGTTTTCACTCAGACGGACGATGCTCACATATCTCTCGCCGCATTCCTCAAAGCTCCTTCCCTGAGGGCAGCCGGAGTAGGAATACCATGTGTCTCCGACCTTTTTCAGCCCCGAGGCGCTGTGTCTGCCGCCGAGAGAGGCAAAGTCGATACCCGACATTTCAAGCCCGTACTCTCCGTACAGGCACAGAAGATTATAAAATCCGTCGGCTTTCACGGCACAGAAGCCGTCAAGAGTGGGGGCGGTATTTCCGGTATGCGCCGCGCCGAAGACTCTGACGCCGAGCTCGGGAAGCTCTGCGCACGTGATCTCACTGTCGGTGAAAACGTGCACATTTTCGCTCAGCCGCAGACAGGCGTAGGGACAGCGGGGCGTATAGGCGTCGCTCTCGCCCGGGGCGATAAACACGGGAGCGTCGATCCCCCGCAGAGCCCGCACGAGCGTTTCACCCGTTTCATAGCAGGAACAGCGGCTGCTGAGAAGGTCACCGCCGAGAAGTACCAGATCGACTCTCTCCTGACGGGCAAGCTGCACGAATGTCTCTAAAAGCTCGGATTGTTCGTTTCTTCTCAGTCCGGCCTTGGACGCGCTCAAGCCCTCAAATGGCGAATCCAGATGCCAGTCGGACGAGCACAGAATTTTTATCTCTCTCATCTCAGCCTTACAGCCTCCGCACTGATGCAGCGTCCCGTCTCGCTGTCGATTTCAAATACACAGCCCTCCAGTACGCACGGCCCTTTTGCGGACTCATAACGTCTGGGAGGATCGCCCATAAATTTGCCGATACTCTGTTCGGGGTCGATGCCCAGCACCGAAATAGCGGGGCCGGTCATGCCGAGGTCGGTGATATACCCGGTGCCGCCTTCAAGTACACAGGCGTCCGAGGTCTGCACATGGGTGTGAGTACCCCAGACGGCGCTGACCTTGCCCGCCAGAAGAAAACCCATGGCACGTTTTTCACTGGTGCCCTCGGCGTGGAAATCCACAAGAATGATCTTTTCCTTTATCTCCTGCATATAGCCGTCGGCAATGACGAAGGGGTTGTCGGTGTTCGTATCCAGCGTGAAGCGGCCGAGAAGGTTGAGAACACAGATATCTCCGAACGGCGTCGAATAGGTATTTATGCCGCGCCCGGGGCACTGAGGACCGAAATTGGCGGGGCGGAGGATCTTCCGGCGCTCCTCCAGATACGGCTGAAGCTCGGTGCGCGTCCAGGTATGGTTGCCGAGAGTGATAACGTCGGCGCCGGCGCGGAAGATCGCGTCGGCCTGACGGGGGGTGATGCCCACGACGTTTGCGTTTTCGCCGTTTACCACCGCAAAGGAAATACCGTTTTCCTTTTTATAAGGCTTCAGCGTCTTTTCCAGAAAGGCAAGACCGCTCTCTCCGCATACATCTCCCACAGCAAGTATCTTTATATTCATATCTAACCTCCGGAACGAATTAACAAATACAGCAAATAATGTTATTAATTTATATTGTACCACATATTACCGCGTACAATCAATGAAAAAATGCACAGAATAGCTTTGTCTGAAAAAACTTTATGAAAGGTGAACGCTGAATGAACAAGAGAAACTTTTTTGTGGGAATGGGCATGGGACTTATTGTGGGCGGCTGTGCGATGGGCTGCATCATGCCTAAGAAAAAGAGCATGAAAAGCATGATGGGCAAGACGCTGCACACCATGGGCGACGCCGCCGACTCCGTCTCCGACTTCCTCGGCTGGTAACGCGGCGAACGCACGGTAGGGAATGGTCTTGACCGTTCCGCAGCTGTAGGGCGGGAGCAAGCCCCCGCCCTACAAAAATGCGGTTGTCGCTGTGAATAGTAACAAGACCGTCCCGCATTACATATTATTGCATTTTTTCGGTTGACAAAGCTGTTTTTGCCGTATAAAATAAATATTTGCCGCATGAACGGCAAAATAACGGCGGGGCAAGGGCCCTGGCGAAAAGGAGATTTATAAAAAATGGCAAAAGATAAGAAAGTAGAACAGATAACCGATATGGAGGTCGACTTTGCTCAGTGGTTCACGGACGTGTGCACCAAGGCAGAGCTTATCGACTATTCCGGAGTAAAGGGACTGTTCATCATGCGTCCCTACGGCTATGCCATCTGGGAGAATATCCAGAAGGAGCTTGACGCTATGTTCAAGCGCGACGGACACGAGAATGTCTCCATGCCCGTGCTGATCCCCGAAAGCCTTCTGCAGAGGGAGAAGGATCATGTCGAGGGCTTTGCTCCCGAATGTGCGTGGGTCACGATGGGCGGCAGCGAGGAGCTTCCCGAGCGCCTGTGTGTGCGTCCCACCTCCGAAACGCTTTTCTGCGACCATTGGAACCACGTTGTTCACTCATGGCGCGATCTGCCCATGCTCTACAACCAGTGGTGCAGCGTTCTGCGCTGGGAGAAGACGACCCGCCCGTTCCTGCGCGGCAGAGAATTTCTCTGGCAGGAGGGTCACACCCTCCACGCGACCAAAGAGGAAGCGGTAAAGGAGACCTTGCAGCAGCTTGAGGTCTACGCCGATCTGTGCGAAAATTATCTCGCCATGCCCGTTATCCGCGGCAACAAGACCGACAAGGAAAAGTTTGCCGGCGCGGAGAACACATATACCATCGAGTGCATGATGCACGACAAGAAGGCTCTGCAGTCCGGCACTTCTCACTATTTCGGAGACGGCTTTGCCAAGCAGTTTGACATCATGTTCACCGACAAGGACAACAAGCAGAAGTACCCCTTCCAGACCTCTTGGGGTATGTCCACACGTATCATCGGCGGCATCATCATGACCCACGGCGACAACAGCGGTCTTGTTCTGCCCCCGAAAATCGCGCCTGTTCAGGTCATCGTCGTCCCCGTTGCACAGCACAAGGAGGGCGTTACCGAGAAGGCGACCGAGCTTTACGAGACTCTCAAAGCCGCCGGTATCCGCACAAAGATAGACCTCAGCGACAACTCCCTCGGCTGGAAGTGCGCTCAGTATGAGATGAAGGGCGTTCCCGTGCGCGTGGAGATCGGTCCGAAGGATATGGAAAAGGGCGTTTGTGTTGCCGTCCGCCGCGACAACGGCGAGAAGGTCACCGTCAGCCTTGATGAGCTTAAAGAGCGCATCCCCGAGGTTCTCGACGCTGTTCAGAAGGGTCTTTACGATAAGGCAAAGAAAAATCTGGACGAGCATATCTACACCGCCTACTCTCTCGACGAGGCAAAGAAGCTGCAGGAGGAAAACGGCGGCTTCATCAAGACCATGTGGTGCGGCGAGCTTCAGTGCGAGCTGGATATGAAGGAGAAAGCCGGTATGTCCTCAAGATGCATCCCCTTTGAGCAGGAGCATCTGAGCGATGTGTGTGCCTGCTGCGGCAAACCCGCCAAGCACATGATCTACTGGGGCGTGGCGTACTGATACCGAGCTGATACAGGGTACTGCATTTGCACAGTGATTTCATTCAACAAAAAGACCTCTTTTGCTTTTGCAAAAGAGGTTTTTTGTCGTCTGAGACCCGCCAAATCATACATCCGCAGAACCGTTCCCGTTTACGTCACACGCGAAAACGCGGAACGGGATTTTTTTCGGTAGAATATGAAAAAATTCTTGACATTCGGGGGGGAGTGTATAATGAAGAAAAAGCAAATGTTTATATCTTCAATACGGCGGAAAGGAAACGGTTATGAAAATACAGAATACAGAAATGGAATTTGTCGCGTTTGACGCGCAGGATGTAATCGCTACCAGCGGCACCCCGCTCGGCTATTTCTCAACTGCGATTTTGGATGCTGAAGGTTGGACACTCGCTTCTTCGGTCAACAGTTCTTTCGGCCATCGTATAAGCGATTTTGGCGATTTGACATACTGGATTGACTACGATGGTGGCTACACTCTACCGTCGGTCTATGGCGGAGCTTATAAATTTTATGTCATCAATTCGGCGGTTTCGTATACATATGGAGACGATTCTTCTAATATTTATTTTGACCTTGATGCAGATGGTATGGACGACGCACCCACGGGAGCCGGATATAAAAACCTTGCAGATTATAACGAAATTTGTAGTTGGCTTATTGGCATTGCCACGCCGCAATAAGTGAATCGATCAAAACAAAAAGGATTTCCGTGCAAACGCGGGAATCCTTTTTTACGGTGCGGAAACGGTTAGTGATGTTGTGCCTTCGGCATTATGCTTTGTTTTTCACCGTGTTGACAGACGATATCAGCATAACGCGGATGCTTGTACAGGCAGAATCAAGCTCTTTATATTCCTGTTCGGATATGTAGTCGGTTTTATACAGCAGCTCCAGCCAATAGCCGGTCTCGTTCGCTTCCTTGAGAGCAATTTGAAGTTTAGCGACAAAATCCGCTGTGCCGTGGGCATATTGCGCTTCACGGATATTTGCACCGATAGAAGTGCCGCTACGTCCGATTTGATTGGAGATTATGGTTTCATGTTTTGCTTTGAGTGATTTGACGAGCTTGATGATGGAAACAGCAAAATCAAGGGACTGCGTTCTGAGCTTGCTTTCTGACATATAGACACCACGCTTTCGTGTATAGTATGCCATATAATTGTACGGTTGTAAAGTGAAGTTTGCCCTATTGGGCAAACGAAGCGGCGTCCCGCGGCCACCGTGAAGTATTGCGGCTACGCCGCAAAGTGAAGTTAAGTGTTCCGCCTTAAGCGTCCGCAGGCGCTTCACGTCCGCAGGACACTTCACTTGCGAAGCAAGCTTAACGTTCCGCGTAAGCGGAACACTTAGTTCAACAAAAAAGCACTTGCATAATGCAAGTGCTTTTTTGTTGGAGCTGCTGGGCAGATTCGAACTGCCGACCTCATCCTTACCAAGGATGCGCTC
>JAUNND010000029.1 GCA_030531595.1 Eubacteriales bacterium
GATATAATACCTTAATCGCACCGATTTGTCAACACTTTTTTCAAAATTCTCATTCCAAATTTTCATTCAGCTTTATAATGAAACCGGCAGTCCTTTCGGACTGCCGGCCGTGATTTTATTGAATTACCACTCCAAATTCTTTTCGGTCTCCTTGGAGAAGACGTGAGCAACATTGCCGTTGAAGGTGAAGTGTACGGTGTCGCCCATGGCGAAATGACCCTTCATGTCGATGGTGGGGACGATGATGATAACGTCCTTGCCCTCGGCGTTGACGTGCAGATGGACGGAAGAACCCATCATTTCGCTGACGTCGACTCTGGCGGCGACGCCTTCGTCACCTACGAGCGTATGCTCGGGACGGACGCCCAGCGTGACGGCCTGAGAGGTAACATCGTTTGCAAGCAGTCTTGCTTCCTTCTCCGCGTCCAGCTCGACCTTGATGCCGCCGACCTCGACGAAGAACTTCTCGCCCTCGCGCACGAGCTGTGCATCGAAGAAGTTCATCTGAGGAGTGCCTATGAAGCCCGCGACGAACAGGTTGCGGGGATTGTTGAAGACCTCCTGAGGAGTGCCGATCTGCTGGATATAGCCGTTGCGCATGATTACGATACGGTCGCCCAGAGTCATAGCCTCGGTCTGGTCGTGGGTGACGTAGATAAAGGTGGTGTTGATGCGCTCACGCAGCTTGATGATCTCGGCACGCATCTGGTTACGCAGCTTTGCGTCCAGGTTGGACAGAGGCTCGTCCATAAGGAAAACGGCAGGGTCACGGACGATGGCGCGGCCGATGGCGACACGCTGTCTCTGACCGCCGGACAGAGCCTTGGGCTTTCTGTCAAGGTACTGGGTGATGTCGAGGATCTCGGCGGCCTCGCGGACCTTCTTGTCGATAACGTCCTTGCTCTCCTTGCGGAGCTTGAGGGAGAACGCCATATTTTCATAAACCGTCATATGGGGGTAGAGAGCGTAGTTCTGGAAGACCATGGCGATATCACGGTCTTTGGGTGCCACATCGTTCATCAGCTTGCCGTTTATATACAGCTCGCCTTCGCTGATCTCTTCAAGACCGGCGACCATACGCAGAGTGGTGGATTTACCGCAGCCGGAGGGTCCGACAAGAACGATAAATTCCTTGTCCGCGATGTCCAGATTGAACTGCTGGACGGCGACAACGCCTTTCTCGGTGATCTGCAGGTCGACCTTTTTGTCTTCCATGGTCTCGGCCTTTTTCTTGGCTTTCTTCTTGGTCTCGTCTCCCGAATACGGGTAGATCTTCATGATGTTTTTAAGCTGAACAGTTGCCATACTTTCCTGACTCCGGCTTCCGTGCCTCCGCATCGGAAGTCTCGCGGTAAATACCGCTTTACGACAGGTCTCCACACTGCCGCACCCCGAGCCGCAGGGTATTGAATTTCCTCCGTTCTTTTATGTCACGGCGGGCTACATAGTATGGAGAGCCGACCGTGCATTATCATTTCCCAATACGGGCACATATATTATACAGGAAATGTTTTTTTATTGCAAGTAAAAAAACGCGAGCGGAATTTGTGCATATTGCAAAATAACTTGATATGGACATTAATCAGTTAAATAAATTCATTTTAAGTGAAATAGAACAGGAGCCGTTTCCAGCTCCTGTTCTTACCGTAAAGGTGAGTTGATTGTGTACTATGTACAGACCCGCAAGGGGTATAAAGTCACATGATTGTTAAATTGTAACAATCACCTTGACAGCTTGTTCATTATACTACGTTTTTTTCGATTTGTCAACTATTCTTTTTGAAAATTTTTCCGTTTTTGTCAGGCATTTCAACAATACATTATCTATTTCATCTAAAAATTCCTCGGACAATTTAATATCTTTACCATCACTGTCCTGTGCTCTTTTTAAAATCCGCATTTTTGAAATCGTTCTGATTTGTTTTACTTTTGCATAGCTTTCATGCTCATCTCCTTCGATAATTTCCCCAAGATAAACCTCAGATTCATATAGGTCATCTCGACATTTATCGTGAGGTAAAGAGGAAAGCGGTACTACTACTATTGTCCCATTGCGGCTGTTATTATTATTCTCAATAACAACAGCAAACCTTACACCTCCGGTTTCACAGCCAACATTAAATCCAAAATTGACGAGCAACAAAGTACCTCTTTTTAAAAAGCCCATTTTTTCTGGCTCAAATGCTGATTCTGATGTAATAAAAGTGCTCCATTGGCTTATCCAGTCCGAAAGAATTTTCTGATGTTTTTTGTCTCTTGAAAAGATTGCCTGTTTTAATGAATCAAATGCTTGTCCGACAATTCTAGTTAAATCTTCTGCCATATAAAATAGCCTCGATTAAATTTAATTTAAATCGGTGAAGCCATGATTAATTGCTTCACCGACCCCAATGTATTACAAATTGTATTTTGGTCAGTCCGTATTAAAAATCAACTTAAAAAATACAGGATTATGTACCAGATTACATTTGCAATAACACCGCAAGCAACCGCAAAAAAGATTTCTTTCATAATACTCAACCTTTTGTAACTTATTCTGAACAGTATAACTATGTTATGGCTTGAAAAAGCATAATTCGTATCTTCATAACAAAACAAGTCTGCAGTCGCTCATAAGTATTTTAACATATCCCTTACCAAAAATCAATTTGTTTTTCCATTTATTTACTCAAATCTACAAATCTAGGTCTTGTTCGAAAAATATAACTTGCGCAAACGGTAAAAATTATGTAAACTAAGCATATAGGAACTAAACGGTATGAACTTACGGAAAGTGAATGGCTTCGAATAAAAGATATGTTTCCGCCAGAACATCCGAAGGAAGGGAAACGCGGACGCCCGGCAAAATGTGATAACCGCAGTGCAATGAATGGGATACTGTGGATTGCCAGAGGAGGAGCACCGCGGAGAGAACTTCCCGCGAGATATGGGGCATGGCAGACTGTATACAACCACTTCCGCAAACGGAAAAAGATAGGCGTGTTTGAGACAATCTTTCACACACTTTCCATAGATGCGGATTTTGAGAACATCTCTATCGACTCAACGTCCTGCAAGGTACATCAGAGTGCCAATGGCGGGAAAAAGCTGAGGATAAAGCTGTTGGAATGTCCAGAGGCGGCAGAAATACGAAGATTCATACTTTAGTGGATGGCTTAGGCAATCCGCTGGCATTCATGCTGTCTTCCGGCGCAGATCACGATTCTACCCATGCAGTTTCTCTGCTCCAGCAGATCAACATTGAGGAAAGTAACATTCTTGGAGACAAAGCATACGGCGCTAAAGCAATTCGAGAATATACTACTTCTCAAGATGCTTCATATACCATTCCGCCGAAGGAGAACTGCGATACTCCTTGGCCTGTGGATTGGTATACCTATAAAGAGCGTCATCTGATCGAATGCTTTTTTCAAAAGCTCAAATGGTTCCGAAGAATTTTTACCCGTTATGACAAGCTCGATTCCTCATTTCTTGCGTTCGTTTACATTGGCGCCATTTCTATTTTGTTGAAATAGCACAAGTTAATTCAATTTTTAAAACAAGACCTAGTCAGTCTAAACAAAAAACAAGGAGCTTTTTCATATGTCCGAATCATATATCAGTACAATAGGAACGACCCTGCCCACGAGTGAATTTGTTGAAAAATGTGTAAAGGAACTGACAAAGAAGTACTCGTTTCTCCGCCTGACGGAGATCGGACGGAGCGTCATGGGAAAGCCGCTGTGGTGTCTCACTTTCGGGAAGGGTGCAAACAGGGTATTTTACAGCGCCTCGCATCATGCAAACGAGTATATTACGACAAATCTTCTGCTGAAATTCGTTGACCGCCTGTGCTCTGCCTACGCCTCCGGCGGCAGCATCCACGGCGAGAGCGCGAAGGAGATTTACGACTACTGTACCCTCGCCGTCGTCCCCGCCGTAAATCCGGACGGCATCGACCTTGTGACCGGTGCGCTGAGGCAGGGCAAGTATTATGACCGTGCGCGGGAGATCGCCGCAAGCTATCCCCGGTTTTCATTTCCCGACGGCTGGAAGGCGAATATTGAGGGAGTCGACCTCAATCTCCAGTACCCCGCCGGGTGGGAGCAGGCAAAGGCAAACAAGGCTGCTCTCGGCGTAACTTCTCCCGCGCCGGCAGACTTTGTGGGAGAAAATCCGCTGTCCGCGCCGGAAAGCCGCGCCGTATACGATTTCACTCTGCGCTTCGACCCTGATCTCATTCTGGCCTATCATACGCAGGGCGAGGTGATCTATTGGAAATATCTCGATCAGGAGCCTCGCAGCTCCTATAAGATCGCGCAGATCTTTTCGGTACTGTCGGGCTATTCGGTCGAAACGACGCCCTATGCCTCCGGCTTTGCCGGGTACAAGGACTGGTTCATCGACGCCTTTGACCGCCCGGGATATACAATAGAAGCGGGAAAGGGCATAAACCCTCTCCCGCTGACGCAGTTCGATGATATTTATAATAAAAATCTCGGAATACTGACGCTCGGAACGCTGGTCACGTAGAGGACGCAAAGGGCAGTACAAAAAGAAGAGGAAGCGTTGTAAACATACTGTAGGCATAGCGAAATTCCGCAAATACCGGCGTAACGGCGCACAGCGTGGCAAGAAGCAGCAGCACCGGCAGAAACAGCACAAGCTCTTTCTTTTGTTTTTTGACTATACACAGGGCGAAAAGGCACACTGTGATCCACGTGCCGAGTCCAATGCTGAACACAAGGCCGAACACCGGCATATAGTTCAGATAGAATAATATCTGTTCAAAGACTCTGACAAGGCTTTCGGGCAGGAGGGGCGCTTTTCTTATGTTCAAATCCCCGGCAGAGGCACAGAAGTTTGCCATAGACCAGTAGGAAACATCCGGGAACCAGTAGCCTTTTGTCTGCTCGATCTGCGCTTTGAGGCAGGAAGCGGGATATCTGCGTCCCACATCGCGCCACAGCTCCATGAACTCCGCCGTGTGCGCACCGAAAAATTCCGCGTCGCCCTTTTCGCGGATCAGCTCCTTGATATAATCGGCGTTGTTCGGGTAATAATTGTCGGGAATTTCCGCGACCGGCATGATCTTTTCCAGAAATTCACGCTGCGCATCCGAAAGCTGTGCTCCGTCTGTGATCGCACAGGCCACGTGCTGCAGGGGAATGGCGCGGCTTTCAAGGGCGTCGTTGTGAGCTATCCCCGCCATGGCGTAGACCGGACCGCAGATGAGCGCCGCAAGTCCGCCCACGATCAGCGGCATAAGCGCCGCCGCGAGGCTCTTTTTGCGGAAAAGGGCAAAAACGAACGGAAACATGACGAAAAACGCCAGATAGCTCATATTGCGGAACACTCCCGCCAACAGTCCCGACAGGTAAAGGATCATCAGCTCCCATGCCGGAAGTCTTTCCGTTTTGCATCCCATAAGCCGCCACAGCGTAACGCAGAAAACCGTGATAAGTCCCGAAAAAAGCACATCCTTCCAAAGCGTGATGCTGTAGGAGGCATAATAGGGGATCGCGATCAGTGCTGCCGCAATGGCATACAGTACAGGCGTTTTGATCCTCTTTTTATAAAGAGTTTCGATAAGATAGGCAAAGACCGCCGCCATAAAAAGAGCTTGAAACGCTATATAAAACGCCAGTGCGGCATTCTGATCGCCGCGGAATATTTTCAGTCCCGTGACGAAAAACAGCTTGACAAAGAGCGTATGGGCGGCGGGATGGTTGCTTTTGAGCGGTATAGCGCCCATCGCCTGCCGGAGCTGATCGAGAGAATCATTGGTGGTGTTGCCGGGATACTCAAAGGCAAGCCAGATAAGAGACCATGCAAACAGTGCCGTTAACGCCGTGAAAAACACCCGGCGGAGCTTTTTCGGCGAGACATCCCGCGCCGATGTATCGACGAGGGAGAAATTTTCTCCCAAAGAAAAAGCGAGGGTCAATACCGCGGAATACAGCAGCGCAAAGCCCGCAAGGCAGATCGGGAAACTCAGCGGATACAGCGCTCTTGTCTCCAGCGTGGCATAGCTGCCCAGAACCGTAAGTACGGCAAAAAGACAGCCGCAGATACGCCCTGCGCACCGCGCTCGGCGTGAGGAGCCTTTCCGCGCTTTCCTGAACAGGACGTAAAGCGCTGTCACGGTCAGCAGCGTCAGCGGCTCATATACTGAAATGTCCAGATAGATCGAAAGCGCGGCAGCGGTAAAGAGAGCCATGATCGCCGCAGGCAGTATTTTTATTGCGGTTTGCCGTTTTTCCATTTGCTCTGTCCTCCGCATACGTTAATAAAGGGAACCTCTAAATATTCCGAGCGGGTCGAGCCGCGAGGGATTTTTTGTCAGATGAAGCAAAAAAACGCAGAGAATACTTTGTGTATTTCCGAGGCTTTTTGCAAAATATGACGGAAACAAGACCCGCGGATTTGACCGTGATCGAATTTTCAGAGGTGACCTAAAGTATTTTTATCATATTTGCCTGTGCATTGCAACCGCAAGGAACTTGTTTTGCAAAAAGAGAGCGGAAATTTTCCCGCTCTCCGTATAATTTCAGCTATCAGAATTCCGCGTTGCCGGTCGTCCGGGGATGCAGCTCCACATCGCGGATGTTGGAAACGCCGGTGAGGTACATGACCAGACGCTCAAAGCCGAGACCGTAGCCCGCGTGACGGCAGGAGCCGTAGCGGCGCAGATCGAGGTACCACCAGTAGTCTTCCTTTTTCAGTCCCAGCTCGTCCATACGCGCCTCTAAAAGCTCAAGACGCTCCTCACGCTGAGACCCGCCGATTATCTCGCCGATGCCGGGAACGAGACAGTCCGCCGCCGCGACGGTCCTGCCGTCATCGTTGGCACGCATATAGAAGGCCTTGATCTCCTTGGGATAGTCGGTGACGAAAATGGGCTTTTTAAATACCTTCTCGGTAAGATAACGCTCATGCTCGGTCTGAAGGTCGATACCCCATTCCACGGGAAACTCAAACTGTTCGCCGCAGTTTTTGAGCAGCTCCACAGCCTCGGTATAGGTGACTCTGCCGAAGTCGTTGGAGACAACATTGTTGAGTCTTTCCAGCAGTCCCTTATCGACAAACTGGTTGAAGAACTCCATCTCCTGCGGGCAGCGTTCCAGAGTGCGGTTGATGACGTACTTGACCATCGCCTCGGCGGTGTCCATATAGTCATTGAGATCGGCAAACGCCATTTCCGGCTCGATCATCCAGAACTCGGCGGCGTGACGCTGGGTATAACTGACCTCGGCGCGGAAGGTGGGTCCGAAGGTGTATACGTCACCGAACGCCATTGCGAAGTTCTCCGCGTTGAGCTGACCGGAGACGGTCAGATTGCAGGCCTTGCCGAAGAAGTCCTTGGAGTCGTCAACGGTGCCGTCCTCTTTGAGGGGCAGATTGTTGAGATCAAGGGTCGTGACACGGAACATCTCGCCCGCGCCCTCACAGTCGGAGCCGGTGATGATGGGGGTATTTACATACACAAAGCCGCGCTGTTGGAAGAACTCATGCACCGCCTGAGCCGCAACGGATCTGACGCGGAAGGTCGCGGAAAAGAGATTTGTTCTGGGGCGCAGATGCTGGATCGTTCTGAGATATTCAACACTGTGGCGCTTTTTCTGCAGAGGATAGTCGGGGGTGGATACGCCCTCGACCTCTATTTTTTCCGCCTTTAATTCAAAGGGCTGCTGAGCATCGGGTGTCAGCACGAGTCTGCCGGTGCAGATAAGTGCGGCACCGACGTTCTGGTGGGCTATCTCATCGTAGTTTTCAAGGCTCTCTCTTGCGAACACGACCTGCAGAGGCTTAAAGCAGCTGCCGTCATTGAGCGCGATAAAGCCGAAGTGTTTGTTGTCGCGTATACTTCTCGCCCAGCCGCAAACGGTAATAACTTTTTCGTCAAAAGCTTCGGCGTTTTCATACAGTCCGGAAATTTTCTGATGCTTCATAAGTGCATCCTGCCTTTCATCTTCCCGTAGGGATTTAAAAATTTCAGCAAATAGATATTATATAGTAAAACCCCGTTTTATGCAATGTTTTTTTGACGGATAAAAATAACGGCGGTATCGTTTTCCTCGCGCGTAAATTCGTCCGTATTCCAAAGCGCGAGTATCTTTTCGGGCTCCATAAGAATATCCTTTTCAACATACACCGCATCGGGCTGTTTTTCGGGACGGAGGGCATAATAGGCCGTGAGTCTTTCATAAAGGCTCTCATGCGTAACGGCAAGCCACGCCGAAAAAGCAGCGTTTCTTTTCCCGTCCGCCAAATACATCCAGCAATCGTGGGTAAGGTAGAGTACATTCTCTCCTTCGGCCTGCCGCAGCGTTTCGGCCGTGTCGTATCTTTCGGTATAACGTGCCCACTCGTTGTCGTACGTGACGATCCCTTTGGCCGGACCGCGGTCAACGGTATAATGAAGGAGCTCTCTCGGGAAGATGGCAAATTCAATATAGGAGCCGTGGGTATCCTTAAGCTTGCAGGCAAACAGGCATGAAAACGCGAGCAGCGTGCAGCACACCGCCGAAGCGGCGGCGGCTGTATTTTTTCCTGTGCGCTCCGCAAAGAGCTGATGGGCGGTTTTTCCCGCAAAATAGGCGCTTGCCGCTGCGGAGACGGTGAGAGATGCGGTCAAGGCCTCGTAAAAATTGTTGGAGGAGAGTACCATCAGATAGGAATATACCCAGCCCGTCACATAGACATATCGGAAAACCGCTCTGTCCCGACTGCTGTCGGCAAAATAGCATACAGCGCCGAGAATACACATAGGCAGCATGAAAAAGTTTATGTAGCGATAGCGCAGATACACCACCGTCAGGTACACCGCCGTGATGCCCGCACCCGCAAGAACATACAGCCATTTGTGTTCTCCGATCTTTTTGTCAAGCGTTCCCGCCGCAAGGACAGCGGCGGCGGCGACAGAAGCGGCAAGAGCGATCTTGCGGGAGAACAGAACGTGAAACAGATATTTTACCGTCAGTTCCGCCGCCGTCAGATAATTATGCTCCGGCTCGTCCATGATCCACGGCAGAGCCTTGCCGATATCATGAATTGTCACCCGTGACAGTATCACGGCCAGCACGATCAGTGCGGCGGCCGCCGCACCGGCGGTAAAGCGCAGAAAACCATACAGCCATGCCCGGTTTTTCCCGATGACGGTACGAAGCACGGCATAAACCCCCCAGCCGAAATATAAAATCAGCAGGTACGGGCAGCAAAGAACGGCCATGGCGAACAGCAGACCGGCTGTACACTGACACAGCGGAGAGCTGTCCTTAAAAGCCAGCACAAGGCCGGCTATGAGAAGCAGTCCTATCCCCATGGAATTGTAGGAGAGCGCCATAATATAGTACGGGCTGAACGGGAGGAACAGGAGGACGGCCAGCAGAGCGCCCAAGGGGCTTTTCTTTCTCAACAGCAGATAGATCGCCAGTGCGGCAGCGCACTGAAAGCCGATATAGATATAGCGGAAGTTCAAAACGATCCCTTCCGTCGGCCCGCCCAGCCGCTGATACACCCACAGGATCGGTGTGAGAAGCAGCCCGGAGAGCTGGCTTACGTGCCATTCCTGCGCAATCGGCAGATCACCCTGCAAAAATCTGTACGGGACGGTCAGATAAAAGCACTCGTCGCAGCGGTCAAGCCCGTAGGGGGCGCGCCATATCAGTATCGCTGTCAGCACCGCGAGCAGCAAAGCAAATACGGCATCCGTTATTCGCACGTATTTTTTTGAGTTTCTATTCCCGACATCCATTTTCCGTTCTCCTAAAATACCATCTCTATCGGTGCGTGATAATTTCGCAGCTCGATGCTCTCGTGGACGCCGCCGTTTTCACCGTCGCGAGTCCATGCAACCGGCTTGTCAAAAGTGAATTTCGCTTTGGTAGTATGGAGCACGAGCAGATCGTCGCAGTCAAAGCGGCCGGAGAGGACGCTGTCGAGGATCTCGCCGAAGCCGGTAAAGTACAGCGGCTCCTTTACGAGTACCAGCTCGCTCATACCGTCGCCGAGACATACCATCTCCTCGGGCAGCTTGACAATGCCCGCGACCGAGGTCGAATTGGACATACTGCCGTAGAGGAGCTTTCCCTCCACAACTCCCCCGTCGTACTCTACCTTCGTCTGCACGCTCTCGATCTTGCCGAGCGTTGACATTCCCTGCAGCACATAGGCAAGATGCCCCAGCGCCTTTTTCTGGTTCTGCGGCGTGGCATAGCTGACCTCGGTGAAAGCGCCGAAGGCCGCGATATAGGCAAAATAGTCGTTCTCGCCGAAGCCGCCCACATCGAAGGGGTGGGGCTTACCGTTTAAGAAGCGGTTGACCGCCGCGAGACAGTCATTTTTGGGTATGCCGAGCGTCGTGGCAACGTCGTTGGCGGTGCCCATCGGGATATAGCCTAAAGGCGGGGGACATTCATGGCGCATAAGTCCCGCCATGACCTCACTGAGCGTACCGTCGCCGCCGATGCAGACAACATTGTCATAGCTCTCGGAGAAGCAGTCCGCGAGATCGGCAGCGTCGCCGCGCTTTTCGGTGAAAAACAGCGTGACCGTATAGCCTCCTTTGGCAAGAGCGTGCATCGCCTCGGCAAAATTATATGTGTATCCTCCCCTGCCTGCGGCAGGGTTGACGATCAGCATCAGTCTTTTTTCCATTCGTTTCACTCCGGGTGTGTTTTTTTCTTTATTATATAATACCCGCTGTCAAAAGTATATAGACAGTTTTTTAATTCTTCCCGAACAGCCGACGCAGATCGACCGGCTCATATTCGGCTTTCAGCCGTGCAAGCAGTATAAGGGCGTAGTGCTCGGGCGAATAGGAAGAATTCTTCGGCAGGATATCCATACCGGTGAGCGTTATCCCGTCTTTTTCCTCCATGCGCTTTAATACCCTTGTCTTCATTTCCTGCACATTGGCGCGGGGATCGTAGAAATACAGTCCGCTGTAATCGGGAAACTGCGCCTCCTGCCGATGTTCCACGCGGAACATCCCCGGCGGGAGAACGCTCTGAATGAGGTATTTAAGCTCTTCTATGCGCTCGGGCGTGTCGATGACGCGCATGAACGCGATGCGGTCGGCGTCGGTGTAGCTGCCCTCCATGTAGTTGCGGTAGGGAGAGCGCTTCATCTTTCGGTATTCCTCGCGCTCGGCGTCGCTGATGGGACCGTTGCGGTAGATGCAAAGGCTCCTTTCGCGCACGGTGTAGAAGCTGCAGAAGCTGCCGAAGCCTAAGATGATCTCGCTCAGCCGTGCGGCGTTCTCATGCGGGATGTCCACGACCTCAAGATACTTGTTCTCCTGTATATCGTACATCGCCGCGCCGTCCATCACTATCAGCGGCACATTGACATTGAGCAGTCCCATCTGCGAGATGATGAACGCCGGCGCCCAGCGGGACACGAGACATATCTTCGCCCCGTCGTTATAGAGGCGATCGAGCGTGATATGCACCGAGGACGGGAACTGACGGTAGCGGTCGGGCACAAGATCCATCGTGCGCACGAAAAACAGCTTCTCCGGACGTTTCCGGCGGGGCAGATGATAGACGTTCACACCGATTGCAACCAGTACGCCGATCAGCGTGTCGATGAAGGTCAGGAGCGTATCGTACAGAGTCGTCTGCACGAAGGGGTAATCGATCACCATGCCGAGGAATACGATCGCCACGAGCGCGGCTGTGCCGGAGCGCTTCATCATCACGGCGGCATACATACCCAGCATCACGAACAGCGCCATCACCGTATAGGCGATGATCATCATCCAGACGCTTATCTCCGGCTCGGAGGGCATGATCAGCAGATATGCAAAGCCCCACAGCGACCCGTGCAGTGTCCCCATGATGCGCTCCACGGCGTAGGTGCGGCTGTCGGTGGCGTAGGGCTGCATACAGATGATCGCGGAGACCGCCGCGGAGGCCACCGACCCGCGGTAGCCGCTGAGTATATGCAGCAAAAGGCAGATAAATACGGCTGCCGCCGTCTTTATGATGCGGTGTCCCAGCGGGGGGAGTATGATCTTTCTGCATTTATTTTCAGATTTCATTTGTGTTTCCTTTTTCCGTTCCCCGCATTTTCAAGCTTTTCCGAACGTATGGAACGGTCTCGACCGTTCCATACGGTGCTTTCGCTGAGAAAGGCGGGGAAGGGAGCTTCATAAAAATCAAAGGGACGCCTCACCGGACGTCCCTTTAATATGACAGCTTATGCCATCTCGTTGAGCTTCAAAGCCATTGCGGACTTTTTGTGAGCCGCATTGTTCTTGTGCAGCAGACCCTTGCCTGCCGCGCGGTCAACTGTCTTGACAGCAACTTTATAGGCACTGACAGCCGCTTCATTGTTGCCCTCGGCAACAGCCGCGTCAAACTTTTTCATCATGGTCTTGAGCTCGGTCTTCTCAGCGCGGTTCTTTGCTCTGAGTTCCTTGGACTTCTCGTCTCTCTTAGCAGAAGATTTAATGTTGGCCATGCTTAAACGCTACCTCCTCCTATAAAATTGAGTCGAACAAATCAACTCGCGTTTAGAGATTATAGCAAACAATGCCGATAAAATCAAGTGTTTTTTCAAAAAAAGTTTTATTTTTTTCCTGTATTCCGTCTTATTTTTTTATCTTTGCGCATAATGCAATATATTGTGCAGCAGAATAAGCATCAGTACAATCTGGGGGGTGAGCCTTCTGTACTTCAGCGGACGGACCGACATGGCTTCGGAGCTTTTGGAGGACATTTCGGAAAAATTAACGGAAGAACAGGGCATAAGCGTAAAAAAAGGAGAGGAAAACGGCTTTGAATACACTCTTGTAAGAGTGCTCAGCGAAAGGGGCTCTTCCATCATCGGGCGGGATATCGGAAGCTATTATACTCTTACGCTGCCGGAGGGGAACTTCGATCGCCGCTCGTGCGTAAAGCCGCTCACGGGTTTTCTCCGCGGGCTCGTCGGTCAGGGCAGTGTGCTCATCGCGGCGCTGGGTAATCCCGACATCACGCCGGACGCTCTCGGACCACTCACGGCGGAAAGGATACTGGTCACGCGCCATCTGCGTATCGCCTCCCCAAAAATGTTCGGTTCGCTTCGGGAAACTATCCTGTGCCGTCCGGGAGTCCTGAGCATGAGCGGTATCGAATCGGCGCAGCAGATCAGAGCCGCTGCGGAGCTTACGCGCCCCGACTGTGTCATCGTCATCGATGCCCTCGCCGGACGCGACGTTTCCATGCTCTGCCGGAGTATTCAGATCGCCGACACCGGTATCTCCCCCGGCTCGGGCGTGGGCAACGACCGTCAGCGCATCAGTCGGGGCACTCTCGGCATTCCCGTGATCTCCGTCGGTGTGCCCACGGTGGCGGATGCTTTTGATGAGCGTGAGGATAAAAAAGCGGGGGCGATGTTCGTCACCCCCAGAGATATTGATTTTCGTGTACGCCGTCTTTCGCGCATCATCGCCGACGCCGTCAACACGGCTCTGCAGCCGTCGCTTTCCCGCGAGGAGCTTATCTCTCTTACGGAGGAATAAGCGCGGCGTTTATTCCTTTGCGTCCGGAGCCGTCAGACGGTAGAGCCACATGATAAATCTTTCGGCAAGGGGCCGTATCAGCTTATCGGCGGCCTTCACCGGCTTGTCGGCGAGGAAAGCGAGGAACACCGCCGAGACATAGGAGATCGGCAGAGCGATAACAAAGAACAGATACCTGTGCGCGATCACCGGCACAAAGTGATTGAGCCAGCCGTAAACGAAGGAGTCGGTGATCGAAGAAAACAAAAACGCGCCGTATGAGCAGTCCGACACGGTCTTCATCATTTTCAGCACCGTCTTCGGGCAGTTATCAAGCTTCATATCCAGGGTGAGCAGAAATACAAGAGGCGTGAGCACGGCGTTCTGCAGACCCTCATGGCTGTAAAGGAAGACGTTGTTGGCAAGCCCGTACAGCGGTGATTCGGTATGGTAAAGCAGATAATTGTACAGCGAAAACACCGTCAGTGTGACGAGCAGCCACACTCCCCACTTTTTCCCGCGCAGCTCGTTTCGGTACTCCCGAACGTAAGCGCCCATGAAGTAGAACATGATCGGCCAGAGTCTCTGCCACCAGAAGGCGTCCAGATTTGCAAAAACATTCAGGAAAGACGAGGGCAGGGCGGAGAGAAAGAAAAACGTCAGTATCAGCACTCTCTTGTGCCCGCGGCAGGTGAGAGAGTTATATATTATATTGAGAAACGGGATCATCAGAAACAGTCCGTTGTAAAGCAGTACATACCAGCTGTATTCCGACGCCTCAAAATTGATGATGCTGCCGAAAAAGCTTCTCGCCGTCAATGGCATACCGAGATAAAAATGACTGTAAAGCAGGTTGAGCACAGCACACAGCAGATACATCTCATAGAGCTTCAGAATACCCAGATAATATTTGCCGCTGAGAGTCTTTTTGTTCTGAAAATAGCCGTTGAGCATGATGAACAACGCCAGCGCCGGTACATACAGTGTGCGCAGAAGTTCGGTCACAAAGCCCCACACGCCGACATATCCGGCGTTGTATATATCACAGTGGGTGCAGAAGTGCACCGCCATCACGAAAAACAGCGCGATGCACCGCACAAGGTCAAGGCTCGGATCACGCTGTTTGGTTGGTTGAAACATGATACCCTCCTTAATTCCTCATTCCTAATTCATCATTCCTCATTGATTTAATCTCCGCTGAAGGTTTTGCACAGATGCCTGACACAGCATTTTTCGCACAGCGGCTTTCTTGCGTCGCACACCGCGCGTCCGTGGAGCACGAGGCAGTGACAGAAGTCGGAGGAATGCTCCGGAGGCAGCACCTTTCGAAGCTGCATTTCTATCTTCACGGGATCATTTGTGCCGTCGATGATCCCCATGCGGTTCGTCAGACGGATACAGTGGGTATCCACGACCGTAGAGCCGGGAATTCTGAACACGTCGCCTAAAATGAGGTTTGCCGTCTTGCGCCCCACCCCGGGCAGCGCGGTAAGCTCCTCCATCGTGCACGGGACTTCGCCGCCGTGCTTTTCGAGAAGCACTTTCGCACACTCGACGATATCTCTCGCCTTGGCACGGAAAAAGCCGCAGGAGCGCACATATTCCTCGACCTCCGATACCTCCGCCTCCGCGAAGGCCTCCAGCGTCGGGAAGCGTTCGAACAGCGCCGGAGTTATCCGGTTTACCCGCTCGTCCGTGCACTGCGCCGCCAGCCGCACCGAAAAAAGAAGCTCGTAATCCTTCCGCCAGTCAAGCGTGCAGTCGGCCAGAGGATATTCCTCCAGAAGCAGACGCACGATCTCATTTATCTGTTGTTGAGTCCGCATAAACAAACCGCCTTAGATAAAATGGAAAGTGAAAATACGAGCGTATCATTCCACTTTCCACTTTTTGTTTTTATCTTACCAGATCTACCGTACCGCCGCACTCGATAGAAGAGAGGGGGACAACGCCCATAGCGGGACTGCCGTATGCACCGTTGAAGTCCCACACGGCCTGAAGAGGCAGAGTATTGGAAGACCCTGCGGGCAAATCGATCGTGAAGGTATATCTTGCCAGCTCATTGTCCGCGATGCCGGGACCTTCATAGTTGATCTCGTTCGAGCGGCACGTCACATATTTGTCGCCCAGAGAGAGGTGGATATTTTCAAGGGAGGCGGACTCCAGCGCGTAGGAGTTGGCATAGACGACCACCTCGACCTGCACCTGAGAGGCATTAACGGTCTTGGCGCTCCACTCGGCAAACATATTGAGATATGTACCGGTAGTGGACTCAAACCTTCCGCTGCCCAGCTCAACGATGGCGGGAGTCGGCTCGGGTGTGGGTATCGGTGTGGGAGCCGGCGTGGGCACAGGCGTGGGAGCCGGTGTAGGCTCGGCTGTGGGCAGAGGCAGAAGCGTGGGTGCGGGAGTTTCCTGCACGGGAGGCGTCTCTATCTGCGATACGATACCGCCGCCTTCCTGTCGGGAATCGAGACGAAAGCTCGAAATATCCTCGGGGGAGCTGTCATCGCGGAGCAGAGAAAACGCCACGGCGATCAGAAGAACAAACACTATCACAAATAAAACTGCAACGATCTTACTTTTCATTTCAATCATCCGTTCTGCCGCTTCGCATCGGCATAAAGTGTAATGGGTGAGGCATCTTATCGTGCGAAGCAGCGAAATGATAAGATGCTCAAAATTTTTAATACAAGGTATTATACATTATTTATTAGGCCTTGTCTATTACAGAATTGATAATTATGACGGTATACGGCAAATTTTGTTTCTTCCGCGGCAAAATTTCCCATGGCTTTATCAGAAAAAGCACTCGATCCCCCGGTCAGTAAATACTTTTCGGTAATCCTCAAGCTCTTCCCTGTGCAGAGCGGGAACTTCCTTCAGCGCATAGTCCCGCCCAAGAAGCTCGTATTTTCTCTCTCCCATCTGGTGGAAGGGCAGGAGCTGTGCCCTTTTCAGTCCGATGTCACTAAGAAGCTCCGCTATCCCCGCCGCATCGGAGAGAGAATCGTTGAAGCGGGGAATGATCGGAACTCTCGGCAGAATGTTCAGACCCGTATCATGCGCCCAACGGAGATTTTCTATAATGAGCGTATTGTCAGCGCCCGTTCCCTCTCTGTGCTTTTCGCCGTCACAGTGCTTCACATCGAAAAGCAGCAGGTCGAAAAGAGGGGCAAGCTCACGGAATATCTTCGGCTCTATGCATCCGGTGGTCTCGGCGGCGAGATTTATTCCCTTTGCTCTGAGCTTCATTGCAAGCTCCCGACAGAAATCCGGCTGTGCCATGCACTCACCGCCCGAGAAGGTGACTCCGCCGCCGCTTTCCTCATAAAACTCCGCGTCCTGCATACACAGCTCGACTACCCTGTCGCTGTCCGTCATCTCGCCCTCCACCTTTATGGCATGGGCGGGGCAGGAGCGGACACACGACTGACAGCCGATGCAGTTATCCGCATTGAAGCTCACGGCACCGTTTTCAAAGCTCCAGCATTTCTGAGCGCAAACCCACGCACAGCCGCCGCATTTAAGACAGGCGTGTCTGTCGTGAATGATATGAAATCTATCCGACTGGGATTCGGGATTTGCACACCATCTGCACCTCAGCGGGCAGCCCTTGAAAAAGACCGTCGTGCGGATACCCGGTCCGTCGTGGATGGAGAATTTCTGTATATTGAAAATATTGCCCTTCATTCTTAACCTCGGTAAATAATGATCTGCCGACCTTTCCAGAGCGGATAATAACATGAATTTAAGCAAAAGTAAACATATCGGGGCGAAGATTACACCTTGACTTTACAGGCGGAAATGCTATCATTGAGAAAAATATGTTTTCAGGAGACGCCATGAAAAATACTGAGCACTTCGGTGAGCTTACACCGAGAATGGAAAAATTCAGAGAGGATGTGCTGAACAAAAAGCCCTATATCAGCGCGGAACGCGCACTGCTCGCCACCGAGAGCTATCGCCGGACTCTCAATCAGCCCGCCGTCATGAAGCGTGCGCTGATGCTGAAAAATATCCTTGAAAAGATGACGGTATACATCGAGGATGAGACTCTTATTGTCGGCAATCAGGCGCAGTCCAACCGCGACGCGCCCATTTTCCCCGAGTATACGATGGAATTTGTTCTGAAAGAACTCGACCTTTTTGAAAAGCGTGACGGGGATGTGTTTTACATCACCGAGGAGACCAAGGAGCAGCTCCGTTCCATTGCCCCCTTCTGGGAGAACAACAACCTCCGCGCAAGAGGCGGTGCGCTCATCCCGAAGGAGATGGACGTATACATGGAGACCGGTCTTTTCGGCATGGAGGGCAAGCTCAACGCCGGTGACGCGCACCTTGCGGTAAACTATGAAAGAATACTTAAAGAAGGCTTGAAAGGCTACGAGGAGCGCACCTTGGAGCTGAAAAAGTCCCTCGACCTCACGCGCCCCGACAGCATCGACAAATACGTTTTCTATAACGCCGTGCTGACAGCCATTGAAGGCGTCAGAATATATGCGGAGCGTTTTGCCGTGCTTGCGGAGGAAAAAGCGCAGACCGCGGACGAAAAACGCCGCGCGGAGCTTCTGGAGATCGGGCGTATCTGCCGTAAAGTCCCTTATGAAAAAGCGGAGAGCTTTCGTGAGGCGATACAGTCCGTGTGGTTCATACAGCTTATTTTGCAGATAGAGTCCAACGGGCACTCCCTGTCCTACGGTCGCTTTGACCAGTATATGTATCCCTATTTCGCCGCCGACATCGAAAAGGGCGCGATAACCGAGGATGAAGCGGTCGAGCTGCTGACAAATCTCTGGATAAAGACGCTGACCGTCAACAAGGTCCGCTCTCAGGCGCACACGCTGTCCTCCGCCGGAAGTCCCATGTACCAGAACGTCACCGTCGGCGGACAGACCCCCGACAAAAAAGACGCGGTAAACCGTCTGAGTTTTCTGGTGCTGCGCTCGGTCGCGCAGACGAGACTGCCCCAGCCAAATCTGACCGTGCGCTATCACGCGGGGCTGAACAAGGAGTTTTTCGATGAGGCCGTCGAGGTCATGAAGCTGGGTACGGGTATGCCCGCTTTCAACAATGACGAGATAATAATCCCCTCCTTCATCGCAAAAGGCGTCAAAGAAGAGGATGCGTACAACTACTCCGCCATCGGCTGTGTCGAGACCGCCGTTCCGGGCAAGTGGGGCTACCGCTGCACGGGCATGAGCTATATCAATATGCCGAGACTTCTGCTCACCGTCATGAACAACGGCGTGGATGTGACCAGCGGAAAGCGTTTCGTAAAGGGCTACGGCTATTTTGAGGACTTTGACACCTTTGAAAAGCTGATGGACGCGTGGACGAAGTCCCTTGAGGAGCTGACAAAAGCAAGCGTCGTCGTTGAAAACGCCATAGACCTCGCCTCCGAACGCGATGTGCCGGATGTCCTCTGCTCTGCGCTCACCGAGGACTGTTTGGGGCGCGGCAGGACCATCAAGGAGGGCGGCGCGATATATGACTTTATATCCGGCCTTCAGGTGGGTATTGCCAACCTTTCCGACTCACTCGCGGCGATAAAAAAGCTTGTGTATGAGGAAAAGCGCATCACCCGCAAGGAGCTTGCCGATGCTCTGGCAGAGAATTTTGAGAGCGAAAAAGGGCGCGTCATTCAGCAGATGCTTATAAACGACGCGCCGAAATACGGCAATGACGACGACTATGTCGACCTTCTCGGCGTTGAAGCCTATGCCCCCTACATCGCCATGATCGGCGACTACCCCAACACCCGCTTCGGGCGCGGTCCCATCGGCGGCAGACGCTACGCCGGTACCTCAAGCATCAGCGCGAATGTGGGACAGGGTCTTGGCACCGCCGCCACTCCCGACGGCAGGAAGGCATTCACACCGCTTGCCGAGGGCTGTTCACCCTCCCACGCTATGGACAGGAGCGGTCCGACCGCAGTTTTCAAGTCCGTTTCCAAGCTGGACACAAAGGAGATAACAGGCGGCGTACTGCTCAACCAGAAGGTCACGCCCGCAATGCTTGAAAGCGGGGAGAACAAAGAGAAGCTTGAAATGCTTATCCGCACATTTTTCAACCGTCTACACGGCTACCATGTGCAGTATAATGTGGTGGATCGGGCAACGCTGATAGATGCGCAGCTCCACCCGGAGGATCACAAGGATCTTATCGTCCGCGTGGCGGGCTACTCGGCGTTTTTCAATGTGCTTTCCAAGACGACACAGGACGATATCATCGCGCGTACAGAACAGACGATTTAAGGAGCCACAGATATGAGCCTTCTTACCTTTGACATCGGCGGAACATTCATAAAATATGCCCTTGCGGATGAAAGCTGCACTCTCAGCGGCAAGGGCAAGGTGCCGACTCCGCAGACCTCCCGCGAGGCACTTATTGAGACACTGTCCGCAATATATATAAAAAGCGCGGAGAACGCACAGCTCGACGGAATTGCGGTCTCCATGCCGGGGATAATAGACAGTGAACGCGGCTATGTATACATGGGCGGAGCGCTTGAGTATAACAACGGCTTTGCCATCCGTGACGCACTTTCGGAAAAGTGCCGTATTACGAAGATTTCCGTCAATAATGACGCCAAGTGTGCGGCACAGGCGGAAGCCTCGCTGGGAGCGCTCAGCGATGTAAAGGACGGCGCGGTGATCATCTTCGGCACGATGGTGGGCGGCGGGATCGTTCTCAACGGCAAGGTGCGAAACGGCTCGCATTTTGCCGCCGGTGAGACCTCGTATATTTTGGCCGACCGAAGCTGTGACCCCGGATACGATACTGTCTGGGGCAGGACCTGTTCAGCGCTCCGTATCAACCGTGAATTTGCCGCCGTCAAGGGCCTTGACAGCAAAAGTGTGGGCGGTGAAGCGGTCTTTGAGGCGGTGGAGCGACGCGACGCCGACGCCCTTGACATCCTTGACAGATACACAAAGGAGATCGCCGTAAAGCTTTTCAACTTGCAGACGGTGCTTGATCTTGAGAGGATAGCCATCGGCGGCGGAGTCAGCGCACAGCCGATATTCATAGAGTATATAAAAAAGCACCTTGACCGGATGTATTCGGTGTCGCCGTATTATGTGCCTCGGTGCGAGATCGTCCGCTGTCGGTTCGGAAATGACGCAAACCTCATCGGCGCATCGCAGTACTGGAAGAACAGTTTTGAATTTCCTGATTGACACGCGGCAACACTTATAGTACAATGTACTGCAAAGGCGGTGATAATATGGCTTTTTCCATAAGACTGACAGACGAAGAACGCTCCCTCGCGGAAAGCTACGCTAAACTGCATTCATTTTCGCTTTCAGAAGCCTTTAAGCGTGCACTGTTTGAAAAAATAGAGGATGAATATGACCTTGCTGTAAGCGCAGAGGCATATAACGAATACCTTGCAGGCGGAAAACGCAGCCGTCCGGCAGACGAATTCTGGAAGGAACTGGGGATATGAAGTATTCCGTTGAGGTCACACCCCGATTTGAAAAGGAATTCAAAAAGCTTGACCGCTATACAATGAAGATGATAAAGGCATGGATAAGCAAAAACCTTGTTGACTGTGCCGACCCCGGAGTACACGGTAAAGAGCTTGTCGGGGACAGAAAGGGACAGTGGCGATACCGGATAGGTGATTATCGGCTTATATGCCGGATAGAGGATGACAGACTGGTGATCCTTGCACTCAGCATCGGACACAGGAGAGAAGTTTATAAACAATAAAGCCTCGGGAAAACCCGAGGCTTTATTTTATGGAGTTTTATCCGTAGATGAGGGTCGGGACGATTGTAACAAGTATCGGGCAGAAGGTGATAAGAAGCAGAACTGCCAGCAGACACAGTATGAACGGCCAGACCTCTTTGAGGAAGTCGCTGATGGGGCACTTGGTAATGCCGCAGGTGGTGAACATCATGGAGCCGAAGGGAGGCGTCAGACCGCCGATCATGATATTGACTATCATGACAAGGCCGAAATGGATGGTATCGACGCCGAGCTTCTGCGCGACCGGCAGCAGCAGAGGCGTTGTGATCATCAGCGCCGCGCCGCCTTCCAGGAACATACCCAGAACGAGCAGCACCACGTTGCACAGCATCAAAAACACGTACTTGTTGCTGGTCAGGGCGAGAATGCCGTTGGCGACCATCTTGGGGATGTTGACCCAGCTCAGGTACTGACCGAAGACGCTTGCGGAGACCATGATAAGTACGACGCTGGAGGTACCGGAAATGGTATCCAGCAGAATGGGGATGAAATGCTTTTTCAGCTTCAATCTGCGGTAGAACAGTCCGCCGACGATGAAGCAGTAGAGAACTGCGACCGCGCCGCCCTCGGAGGGGGTGAACAGACCGAAGCGCATACCGATGATGATGCCGAAGGGGAAGAACAGACCCCAGAAGGATATGAAGACCTGCTTGAGTATCTCTTTAAGCTTGGGGAAGCTGTCGCGGGTTGTGGGGTAGTTGCGCTTTTTGGCTATGATGGCGACGACGATCATCATGGCGATGGCCATGAGGATGCCGGGCACGTAACCGGCGGCGAACACCTTACCGAGAGAGACCTGGGCAAGCAGACAGTAGACGATCAGATTGACTCCGGGAGGAATAACGGGGGTAGCTGCGGATGAAGCTGCGGTGATGGCGGCAGAGAATGCCTTGGAATAGCCGCGGCGTTCCATTTCGGGCACGAGCATCTTCGACTGCATGGCGCAGTCGGCGTTGGCGGAGCCGGAGCAGCCGCCCATGAGCATACTCAGCAGGACGTTGACCTGTGCCAGACCGCCCTTCATGTGACCTGTAACACATTCGCAGAAGTCCATCAGCTTTTCACTTATTCCGCCGAAGTTCATTACCGAACCCGCCATGATGAAGAAGGGTATGGCGAGCAGGGAGAAGGACTGGGTGGAGTTCATGACCTTCTGGAGAATGAGCCAGGGCAGAGAGGTCGTGTCAATTACGAGGAAGTAGAAGAAGGTCGCTCCGAACAGGGAGTAGACGATGGGCATACCTGCAAAGTAGAGCAGGAAGACCAGAAGGATAGGGATAATATCGACAAATGTAAGCGTCATCAGAAGTTACCCCCTTCCACTGCATGACCCTCGTCCTCAAGAAGACCGCTCTTTACAAGATGCAGTCTGTCGGACAGGAGGTAGTAGATAGAGTACAGTGTGGACCATGCAAAGCCCACGGGCACGGCAAGGCTTATGTACCACTTGGGGAATCGCAGAATATCAGTGACATAGGGCTTATATACGCCTCTGACGTATATCTGGTTATGGACATACTGGGAGCTGATGACAGTGAGCATAATGAGGATAGCGAGCTCAAGCACAGCAACGATATCCTGAACCACGGCACGGGATTTGGGCTTTAGAAGCTTGACAATAATATCAACACCTAAGTGTGCGTGCTTGCGGTATGCGTATGCGCTGCCGATAAAAACAGTCCAGACGAAAAGACCGGTGACGACCTCGTCGTTCCACTGGAGGGGGCTGTTGAAGAAGTAGCGCATGATGACATTGACGTTTGCAATGATCACACACAGTGTAAGGGTGGTGCCGGTGATGATAGCGTCAAGATTTACAAGAATTTTGCGGGGAGTAATTTTTTTCTTCATAGTTACAACCTTTGTTCTTGTCAAAATCTGATACTATTCTCCAATAAAAAACAGAACTTTTTATTGGAGAGATGCCGCCTATGGCGTCATCCATTTGCTTAACGCACCTGACGTCTCATACTCTTCTCAACGCACCTGACGATGCTATAAAAAGTAGACTTTGTCTACTTTTTAATGAGAATCAGTATGAACAGGCGGAATTGTCAACATGGACTGCTCATGAAATGAGCAGTCCGTGTCGGATACTTATACTCGGTTAAGAGAGGATTACTTGTTGTTTGCGCGGAACTCGGCAACGAGAGCGCAGAGCTGATCGTATGCTTCGTAGGTGGAGCCGTATTCGTCAACGATCCAGTCGATAACGGGAACCATTGCAGCGGAGAAAGCGTCGAGATCGACTTCGTTCCAGGTAACGCCGTCTTCCTCGGACATCTTCTTGATCTGAACAGCTTCGTCTTCCTCGCAGGAGGTCTGCTCCCACATACCGCACTCGTAAGCGCACTCTTCAATGATCTTCTGGTACTTCTCGGGGATGGTCTGCCATACGTCCTCGGGCATGAACAGCCAACGGGTTGCGATGAGGTGGTTGGTCAGAGCGACCTTCTTGACCAACTCGTAGGGCTCGCCTGCACCGGCGAGGGTGGAAACGGAGCCTTCAAAGCCTTCAACAACACCCTGCTGGATAGCTGCGAGACAGTCGGTGAAGCCCATGACAACGGGGGTAGCACCCAGGCACTCAAGGGTCTTTGCGAACAGAGCGGAGGAGGTTGCACGGAACTGGTGACCCTTCAGATCCTCAGGAGTGGTGACATCGAGGTTGGAGCAGACGGAACGGAAGCCGAAGGAGTAGTGGGTGTCGAGGATGTGGATGTTCTGCTCAGCAAGTTTTGCGCACAGATCCTTGACGAAGTCGGAATCCATGACGTAGTTGTACTCCTCGTTGGTGGAGTAGAGCATGGGAGCGATGACCATAGCTGCATCACCGACATAGTCAGCGAACAGGGAGGGCTCTTCAAGACCCATCCACAGAGCGCCGTTGACGGCCTGAGTGACGGAGTCGGCATAGCAGTCGAGCTCATTGGTGCCGTAATAGGTAACGGAAACGTGACCCTCGGTCTTCTCGGTGATCATATCAGCGAGCATCTGGGAGGCCTTGTAGTTCCACTCTTTGGGGTTAAAGACGTTGGAGAACTTGATGTCGATATGGAAATCTTCATCAGAGACCTCTTTTTTGGGTGCTGCTTCTGCAACGCCGCACAGTGCGAGAACCATGACGACAGCGAGAAGCAATGCGGTAAACTTCTTCATTTGTGTGTACTCCTTTTAAGAATATAATAAGATTATTAAAGCCCCGTCGGAAACCGACCGGGAGACTTCCAGAAAATAACAGGGGGTCTTCTTTTTTCGAACATATGTATTTTATGTTAAAATTGTCTAAAAGTCAAGAAAACAGGCTGTGTGAATATTTTATCAAATCATTTTCGTCTTCCTGCACAATTTCCCGACGTGCGAATTGTCGGTATTGACGGTTAAGCACAGAAAACGGATTTTGATTTCTGCTTTAAAATATTAAGGACATTGCAAACGCAATGTCCTTAAATTGATCAGCCTGTTGTATTAAAGCTGCTTTACGTGCGTTGATCTTCACGCCGATGCTCATATATTCTTTGAAAAAGACTATATCACTAATTTCAAAACCATATAAACAACGCTATATATTGTGTATTATTGTTTGTAATACACAATATATAGTGCTTTCTTTGAATATTTTTTCAAGCGTCAAACGGGCTTGCAGCTTATTTGTCGCTTAAATCTGCAAAGAGATGCTAAAAGATAATAAGCGACAACAGGAAAAAGCTACAATCTATTTATTGAAATAAGGCTGATTTCGGCTTATAATGAATATGAAAATTTTTATCCTTGCGTGCGGTTTTTGGAAATCTGAAAAAAACAGCAGCCCTTTTCTGTTTCGTTCGTATAAAGATATGCAAGGGAAAAAACTTGTCAAAGCTGTAACAATTTTCGTTCTGCTGCGTATTAAGAAATGAAATCAAAATTTGAAAGGAGAAAACCACCCATGAAAACCAAGGAAGAATTAAATGAAATTAAAGAGGAAGTCGAAACTCTGAACAAGAAGCTCGCTGAGCTGACCGATGAAGAGCTGGAGCAGGTCGCAGGCGGCTTCCCCATCTTAATTGGAATTCCCTGATAGTTCCGTACATTCAAAACACATTGGAGCATACGACTCTGTGTCAATAGCCG
Organism: Eubacteriales bacterium; assembly: GCA_030531595.1. Classification (GTDB taxonomy): domain Bacteria; phylum Bacillota; class Clostridia; order Oscillospirales; family Oscillospiraceae; genus Limivicinus. The sequence continues at coordinate 25,337 of JAUNND010000029.1, forward strand.
GGGCAGAGCAAAAAATAAGCGGCAAAAACGAACCCGGAAACGGGCTGTTTTTGCCGTTTATTTGTCTCTTAAACCTATTAAAAGAATATATATCAGAGCTGCTTCTGAGCGTTGATCTTGACACCGGGACCCATGGTGGAGGCGGTGACGCAGGAGCGGATATACTGACCCTTTGCGGTAGCGGGCTTGGCCTTGATGATAGCGCCGATGAGAGCGGCATAGTTCTCAAACAGCTTCTCTGCGCCGAAGCTGACCTTGCCGATGGGGCAGTGGATAATGTTGGTCTTGTCCAGACGGTACTCGACCTTACCGGCTTTAGCCTCTTTAATTGCCTGAGCAACGTTCGCATTGACGGTGCCGGCCTTGGGAGAAGGCATTAAACCCTTAGGACCGAGGACTTTACCGAGACGGCCGATAACGCCCATCATCTTGGGGTGAGCGATAACGGTATCGAACTCGAACCAGTTCTCTTTCTGGATCTTCTCGACCAGCTCTGCGCCGCCTGCATAGTCAGCGCCTGCTGCCAGTGCCTCGTCAACGAGCTCGGGCATACAGAAGCAGAGAACGCGGACGGTCTTGCCGGTGCCGTTGGGGAGAACGATGGCGCCGCGGACCTGCTGGTCTGCGTGACGTCCGTCAACACCGAGCTTTACGTGCAGTTCGACAGTCTCGTCGAACTTGGCCTTGCTTGCGCTGCATACAAGACCGAGAGCCTCCATGGGATCATAGAGGGCTGCTTTATCTACGAGCTTAACGCTCTCTTTATAATTTTTACCTCTAAACAATTTGTTTTCCTCCTAATAATGTGGTTAGTGCGGATGGATAAATCCTCCCACGTGTGAGACTCCCTCAGTCTCCTACGACAACGCCCATGGAGCGGCAGGTGCCTGCGATCATGCTCATGGCGGACTCGATGTCGGTGCAGTTGAGGTCGGGCATCTTCTGCTCGGCGATCTTGCGGACATTTTCCTTGGAGATGGTTGCTACCTTGTCTTTCTGGGGAACACCGGAAGCGGTCTCGATGCCGCAGGCCTTCTTGATAAGCAGAGCGGCAGGAGGAGTCTTGGTGATGAATGTGAAGGAACGGTCGGAATAAATGGTGATGACAACGGGGATCATCATACCCATGTCACCCTTGGTACGGTCGTTGAAGTCCTTGGTGAACTGACCGATGTTTACGCCATACTGACCGAGTGCGGGGCCGACGGGGGGAGCCGGAGTCGCCTTACCGGCAGGGATCTGGAATCTTGCGTATCCAACTACTTTCTGTGCCATTTAAAGCACCTCTTTCTTATTATTCTTTAATAACCTCGACCTGATCGAGCTCCAGATCGACCGGAGTCTCTCTGCCGAACATACTGACGACAACGCGAACCCTGTTCTTCTCGGGCTCCAGCTCGTCGACAACGCCGTTGAAGCCTGTGAGGGGGCCGTCGTTTACACGGACGGTATCGCCCAGCTCGTAGCCGACGACGATCTCCTTATGTTCGACTCCCAGATCGTAAATTTCCTGCTCTGTCAGGGGGATGGCTTTGCCGTCCGAGCCTACAAAGCCGGTAGCGCCGCGCACGTTGTGGACAAGGTGCCAGCTCTCGTCGGTGAGGATCATCTTCACCAGAACGTAGCCGGGGAATACCTTGCGTTCAACCTGTCTGGCCTCGCCGGAGTCGGTATATTCGGTCACCGTCTCCAACGGAATGTTGACCTCTCTTATAAGATCGGTCATTTTACGGTTTTCCGCCGCCTTCATAACCGCGGCAGCGACCGCGTTTTCGTAGCCTGAGTACGTATGGACTACGTACCACTTTGCGTCTTCCGCCATGTTCAGTTACCGGAAAGAGTCAGCAGAGCCTTGACGAAAAGCTGTCCTACTTCGTCAAATGCCCACATGACGATTGCGGATGCGAACATCATGCCAAGAGCGACGAGCGTGTTCTTGCCGAAGGTCTTGGGCGTGGGCCAGATGACCTTCTTCAGCTCACTTTTCATCTCGCGGAACCATTTGCCGATTCTTGCAAAGAAGCCGGGCTTGACATCGTCCTTCTTGACTGCGGTGACAGGCTTTGCGGGGGCAGTCGTTGCGACTTTCTTTTCTTCAGCCATTTTTACGCATTCCTTTCAGACTTACTTGGTTTCCACATGCTTGGTGTGTTTTCTGCAGAAGGGGCAATATTTGTTGCGCTCCAAACGATCAGAAGTATTTTTCTTGTTCTTGATCGTATTGTAATTCCTCTGCTTGCATTCATCGCATCTGAGTGTGATCTTTACTCTTGCGCCTGCAGCCATTTATCGGCACCTCCTATTTTATTTACCCGCGTTTTATCCCGGCGGGCATTGCCTCCCTGTTTTGATCGCAGCCGGTCTCCGTGCAAAAAAGCGCACAAAAAGAAACCCGCCTGCTGACAGGTAATCCATACTATAACATAAGTGTAAAGGAAGGTCAACAGTTTTTTGCGATAATTTCAATAAAATTTGCCCCCGATGACGGAGCATCGGGGGCGCATTCAGAAAAAATCAGTCTTCGGGGATGTAGACAAATCCGCTCATGGGCTTTTTGATATCTACGCCGGGATTGAGTCTTTTGAAAAGCATGATATCAACGCCGTGCATCATAGCCACGTTCATGGGAGTCTCGCCGGACTTGAGAGTGATCTTACGGCATTTTTTGCCGAGATAGGTGGGAGTGGTGATCTGACCTCCGCTTACGTTTTCAAGCTCATCAAGGCTGAGGGCTTCTTTTCCTTCAAATTCCATGTTGTTTCCTCCGTATTGATAATATTTGTTTTTTTATAGATTAACACATTTGGTGAAAGGTTTCAACAGTTGTTTTTCCTTTCTGCCGATAAATACGCGCCCACCGGATAATTGTTACGGGAAATCCCTGTTTTTTTCTGATTTTTTTCGCAATTTTTTAATTTTACGCTTGACAAGCATACTCTCATGTAGTATTCTATCAAAGCGCTCCGAAGACAGCAGGTGGAATATGTTCCGTAAATCCTGCCGAGGACATTTACAATTTTACCGATTGTTTATGTGCCTTCGCGTCTTCTGATGCGGAGGATTTCTTTTTGGGCGTGACCACTTTTACGGAGGTGAAAATCACACATGCCAAACGCAAAGGTTCTTAGCGAAAAGCAGGCGATCGTCGCTGCTCTGACCGAGCGTATCAAGAACGCAAGCTCCGGCATTCTGGTAGACTATAAGGGAATTACAGTCGCCGAGGATACCGCACTGCGTACCGAGCTGCGCAAGGAAGGCGTCGATTACACGGTCGTCAAGAACACTCTCACCAGAAAGGCTCTGGACAGCCTCGGGATGAACGAGCTCGACTCCCATCTCAACGGCACCACCTCTCTGGCAACCGCAGAAAACGACCCCATCGCTCCTTTCCGCATCGTTGCGGATTACAGCAAGAAGCTTGGTGAGCGTTTCAACGTCAAGGCCGCCTTCATGGAGGGCAAGGTTCTGAGCATGGCAGAGGTCGAAGCTCTGTCCGCTCTGACTTCCAAGAACGACCTGTACGCAAAACTCGCCGGTTCTCTCAACGCGATCATCGCAGGTCTCGCCGTCAGCCTGGGCGAGGTCTATGCACAGAAGGGCGGCGTCCTTGAGGATGCTCCCGAGGCAGCAGAATAATTTCTGCATCACACTAATAATTTGGAGGATAAATAATTATGGCAAGCGAAAAAAGCGTAGCTATTCTTGAAGAGATCAAGGCTCTGTCCGTTCTGGAGCTCAAGGATCTGATCGACGGTATCTGCGAGACCTTCGGTGTCTCCGCAGTCGCAGCAGCAGCCGGCCCCGCAGTCGCAGCTGAGGTCGTTGAAGAGAAGACCGAGTTCGACGTTGTTATGACCAGCTTCGGTGCTGAGAAGATCAAGGTCATCAAGGAAGTCCGTGCCATCACCGGCGCAGGTCTTGCTGAGGCAAAGGCCATGGTCGAAGGCGTTCCCGCCAAGATCAAGGAAGGCGTTTCCAAGGAAGACGCAGAGGCTCTCAAGGCACAGCTCGAGGCCGTCGGCGCAACTGTCGAGCTCAAGTAAGTTCGATAATAGTAAATATCCCCCGGCTAAGCCGGGGGCTTTTCATTTTCGGGCCTTGCCCTCAT
>JAUNND010000096.1 GCA_030531595.1 Eubacteriales bacterium
TCTGACCCTCGGTGATGTAGCCGGTAAGGTCGGGGATGGGGTGGGTCTTGTCGTCCTCGGGCATGGTCAGAATGGGGATCATGGTGATCGAGCCCTTCTTGCCCTGACGGCGGCCGGCACGTTCGTACAGCGTTGCAAGGTCGGTGTAGAGGTAGCCGGGATATCCGCGGCGACCGGGGACTTCCTTCTTTGCCGCAGAGACCTCACGCAGAGCCTCGGCGTAGTTGGTGATGTCCGTGATGATGACAAGCACCTGCATATCCTTCTCAAACGCGAGATACTCGGCGGCGGTCAGAGCCATACGCGGAGTCGCGATACGCTCAACAGCGGGGTCGTTTGCAAGGTTGGAGAAGATAACGGTCCTGTCGATAGCACCGGTGCGGCGGAAGTCGGAAATGAAGTATTCGGACTCCTCAAAGGTGATGCCGACGGCGGCAAAGACGACCGCGAAGGTCTCGTTGTCGCCGAGAACCTTTGCCTGACGGGCGATCTGTGCGGCGAGTGCAGCGTGGGGCAGACCGGAGCCGGAGAAGATAGGCAGCTTCTGACCGCGGACGAGGGTATTCAGACCGTCGATGGTGGAAACGCCGGTCTGGATAAACTCTGCTGGGAAAGCGCGGGAGGCGGGGTTCATGGGCAGACCGTTGATATCCATGTGTGCGTCTGCCAGGATTTCGGGACCGCCGTCGATGGGAACGCCCATGCCGTTGAAAACACGGCCGAGCATATCCTCGGAGACGGCAAGCTCCTGCGGGTGGCCGAGGAAGCGTACCTTCGTCTCGGCAAGGTTGATGCCCTGTGCGGATTCAAAAAGCTGAACAACTGCCTTTTTGCCCTCGACCTCAAGCACCTTGCAGCGGCGGATGCTGCCGTCGGGCAGCTCAAGCTCGCCCAGCTCATCGTAGGTGACGCCCTCAACATCGTCAACGATCATAAGAGGGCTTGCGATCTGCTTTATAGTCTTATACTCTTTTATCATGCTTCTTCACCTCCGGCAGCTACTTCGGCGATCTGTGCCTTCATTTCGGCAAGAATTGCATCGTAATCATCAGCAAAGGAGTTCGCATCAGCCATCTTTGCACGGCCGACCTTTTCACGGGCTTCAATGTCGAACAGAGCGTTCATATCCGCGCCCTTGGCAAGAGCGTCGCGGCAGAATGTGTCATACTGAAGCACCATATCGAGCAGTCTGAACTGCTTTGCGTAAGCGGAGTAGGCGTCCTCGTCGACAAATGCGTTCTGCTGCAGGAAGTCCTCACGGATCATACGTGCGGTCTCCATGGTGAGACGGTCGGCTGCGGAAAGCGCGTCCATACCGACAAGGCGGACGATCTCCTGCAGCTCGCTCTCTTCCTGAAGGATGTGCATGGCTCTCTCGCGGTTTGCCATGTATGCTTCACCGAACTGCTCGGTGTACCATGTGCGCAGAGTGTCCATATACAGCGAGTAGGAGGTCAGCCAGTTGATCGCGGGGAAGTGACGTGCGTAAGCAAGGGAGGAGTCAAGCGCCCAGAAGACCTTGACGATACGCATAGTTGCCTGAGAGACAGGCTCGGAAATATCGCCGCCCGGAGGTGAAACGGCGCCGATGGCGGTGACAGAGCCCTGACGGTCGTCCTTGCCCAGACACTCTACAACGCCCGCTCTCTCATAGAACTGAGAAAGACGGGAGGCGAGGTATGCGGGATAGCCCTCTTCACCGGGCATTTCTTCCAGACGGCCGGACATCTCACGCAGAGCCTCAGCCCAGCGGGAGGTGGAGTCTGCCAGAACAGCAACGTCATAGCCCATATCGCGGAAATACTCTGCGATGGTGATGCCGGTGTAGATGGAAGCCTCACGCGCCGCGACGGGCATATCGGAGGTATTGGCTATAAGAACGGTTCTCTTCATCAGAGGCTCGCCGTTTCGGGGGTCTTTCAGCTCGGGGAACTCCATAAGAACGTCGGTCATCTCGTTGCCGCGCTCGCCGCAGCCGATGTAGATAACAACGTCAACGTCGGACCACTTTGCAAGCTGGTGCTGAACGACCGTCTTGCCGGAGCCGAAGGGGCCGGGAACTGCGGCGGTACCGCCCTTGGCGATGGGGAACAGAGTATCTATGATACGCTGACCGGAGTTCATGGGACGGCTGGGGACATACTTTTTGGCAAAGGGTCTCGCAATACGGACAGGCCAGCGCTGTATCATATTAAGCTCATGCTCAACGCCCTTTGCGTCCTTTACCTTTGCAACGGCATCGGTGACTACATACTCACCCTGAGGGGCGACCCATGTAACTTCACCGTTCATTTTGGGGGGCATCATGATCTTGTGGAGAATTGCGGAGGTCTCCTGCACGGTGCCGAGAACATCACCGGCGGTCAGCTTATCACCGACCTTGGCGACAGGGACAAACTCCCATTTCTTCTCGCGGTTGAGTGCGGGAACTTCGATACCTCTTGTGATGCAGTCGCCGGCGAGAGCACGCATCTCAGGCAGAGGACGCTGGATACCGTCGTAGATATTGTCCAGCATACCCGGTCCGAGCTCGACGGACATGGGGTAGCCGGTCGTTTCGACGGCAGCGCCGGGTCCGAGACCCGAGGTCTCCTCATAGACCTGAATAGATGCGGTATCACCGGTCATGTTAAGGATCTCGCCGATAAGACGCTGAGAGCCGACTCGCACAACGTCGGAGACATTGGCGTTTGCCAGGCCCTTTGCGACCACAAGCGGTCCTGAAACTTTTGTAATGGTTCCGCTCATATTTAAACCTACCTTATAAATATTTGAACGTATTTCGGCTCCCTCCCTGAGGGAGCTGTCAGCGTTAGCTGACTGAGGGAGTTGGCTCCCTCCCTGAGGGAGCTGTCAGCGTTAGCTGACTGAGGGAGTTCCTTGAATATGCGGCAAATTCCGACACTCCCTCCGCCCCTTCGGGGCACCTCCCTCATTGAGGGAGGCAAAGGCTCAGTCTCCTAAAATGTTGGTGCCGACGGCACGTTCGACTGCCGCCTTCAGTGCCGACTGACCGAGACCCAAAGGTCCCTCTCTGCCCGGAATGAGGATGATCGCGGGAGTAGGAACGTCCTTGAATTTGTTAATCTCGGCGCTCAGCTGCTCGGCAAGGTTTTCCTCAATATAGATTATTGCGTAGTTTTGATCCTCTTTGGTTATGGCGCGAAGTACCTTGTGTGCCTCCTGCGCGTCTGCCACGGGATAGGTGTCAAGTCCCAGAGCCTTGAAGCCCATGACGGTTTCTCTGCCGCCGATGACCGCAATTTTAAGCATAAAGATCACGCAGCCTTTCCCGGATCGTCTGGGGCGCAATGCCTGCCAGCTTTCCCGTTAGGATCATCCGTACAGCGGTTATCTCGCCCTCAACGGCGGCTATATAGGCGATTACCGCCTCGGGGCCGTAGCTGACGAGCTTTGATGTACGCAGATAGGTGTTGACGGCGTTGTCGCAGGCAAGCTCAAATGCCGTCATGCTGCCGCCCTCGGTCGCCTCCGCGCCGAGTGCAGCCGCTTTTTCAAGTCTGCCGTGGGCAAACAGGGCGTTGAGAGCGTCCTTGTCTCCTGCGGCCCTGATCCTGCCGATATCGACGCTTCCGTGCTTTATCAGCGCATCGCTCATGAAATCCGCGTCCTTGCCCATACGCAGAGTACGGACGGCGGTCTTGAGGTTGGCAGAGTCGACGAGGATATGGAAGTAGCCGGTGAGAAAATCACAGTCGACGTCCTTCGCGGCGTGTCTTAGCTCGCAGAAATAAAACCTGTCTAAAATGAAGTCTGCAAGCTGGGGGTTATTGGTGCGTGCCAGAGTATTCTTTGCTTCCTCCATTGCGACGCCTAAAAAGCCGGGCATACGCGTATACAGCTCGTCATTATAAAGGCTCAGAAGCTCTTCGCCCTTTATTCTGCCGGAATTGCTGAAAAGATGCTTCGGGTCAAGTCCCATCGCCTCGGACTTTATGACGGTCTTGGCGTTATGATAGTCGTACTTCATGCGAAATACGTCCACAAGGAGCTTCTGAGGGCAGAGGCGGTCAAGCTCGCAGAAGATCTCACTGCGGTGATCGTTGAGACACTCTTCGATCTCCCTTGCGGTCATCTGGGACATATCGGCATAGCCGCAGTCGCCGAGAAGCTTTGCAGCGTCTTCAAAGCTGCCTGCCTCCAGCATACGGACGGCTCTGTCATTGTTCAAAAGCTTCGGCTCCCTTGTCCGCAGTATGGCGGACAGGCAGAGGTATGCTTCTCTTTCAGTAGACAAATCGTTCCCTCCTATATTGGGAATAATATGACCGCGCTGTCATTCAAACAGTACCTTTGCAAGCTCGGCGGACATCTCACCGCGCATCAGCTCCACAAGGAGCTCCGCGGTGCAGTTTGCCTCGATGCTTCCGCGGCGGAGGACAAGACCTCCCGCGAAAGAGCCGGCTTCATCGGATACGGTGAGCTTTCCTCCGCCCAAAAGTCCGTTTGCTTTCTCCGCAACCGCTTTGCCGATCGCCGCCTTGTCACGGGCATTCAGAACGATCTCCTCGTCCTTTGTGACGGAGGCTCCGGCTGCAAGCTTTGCGAGAAAATCAACATACCTGTCGGAGGGAAGATCGACGATCATATTGCAGGCCTTTTTGAAGCTCTCAGCGACCATTTCCTGCTTGAGGGCAAGAACGCTCTTCTTGGCTTCCATGTTGGCGATACGCTCCATACCGTCAACTCTTGCCTGACAGTCCGCAACACCGGCGCGGATCTTCGCGGTGTAGCAGTCCCGGGCCTGCTTTTCATGTTCGGATCGAATGGCGGCGCACTGCTGCTCTGCGTGAGCGAGTATCGCGTCGCAGCGCTCCTGTGCGTCCGAGCGTATATGCGCGATTATTTTTTCAGTGCCTTTCATAGTTTCTCCTAAAAAAAGTTTTTTTCAGTGTTCCGTTAAAACCCAAAGCTTCGATTAAAACTGCATATCTGTAGGGCGGGGGCTTGCTCCCGCCGCAGCTTCCGCGATTGACCAACCATTCGG
>JAUNND010000097.1 GCA_030531595.1 Eubacteriales bacterium
CCTCGTCTCATTGATAATATCCGTAAGCGTCGGTGCAAGCGTGATACCCAAGCCGTCCGTGTCTCTCCACCCAAGACAGGTCGTTAAGTCGCCCTGTGGGTCTGCGTCTACCAGCAAAACCTTTCTGCCGTTCATCGCAAGCCCCACGCCCAAATTGACCGCTGTGGTGGTCTTGCCTACGCCGCCTTTTTGATTGCATATGGCAATCGTTTTGCAGTTTGACACTTTTGCGTCCTCCTTTCTCTGATTTCATAGCCGTCTGCAAAACGGCTATGTACTTGACCGGTTCATTTCCTAACCGGTCGGGCAATACTTGTTCACAACACCCCTTGCCGAGCATAACGCTCACGGGAAGTCACTAAGCAGCGGACAGCGTATCCGCCTCATAGGAGTTTCACCTCTGCCGGGTTCTCCGCCAGCCCCGTAGGGAAGTATCATTATCCTTCTGACTGTCATCGCCGTATCGGGTGCAGTCCGATATTGATAGCGGGGGTTCTCGCTTATCCTCCAAAGCCGGAGGGTCTTGGCGTACCCGCTAAGGTGGCTATCATCAGAATTAAAGTCTCAGTGACCTGTATATTCAATTTTCAAGGGACAAGCGAAAGGGTTCCGGTTTGGGGTTCGGAATGTCCTTTCACTTATTTGCACAAAGGGGGTCGATTTGCACACCCAAAATCGCTCCTTTCTCGAAAAATTTTTCAAAAATTTTTTCTGAACGCAAAAAAGGGCGGTATCCGTCGGTTTTTACCCGATAGATACCGCCCCTAAAACAGAAATGCCGCCTGCGCTCGCAAGAGTACAGACGGCTTCATTCGTTATTCAATTTCTTTTTCAATCTCTGTCGGCTTGATGTTATGTCCGGCGAGGATTTCGTCCAATGTCACCGGCTCGTAGTTCCAATACATACAGCCGACATTAAAGATTTGGTTCTCATATCCGTTTTCATTCAGCCACTTGGCAAACCCGGTTTCCACCTTTGCCTCCTCGGTCGTATGGGAATGTCCGTGCAGGTGGATTGCCCCGTATCTGTGACCGTTATAGAGCGGGATAAAATAGTGGCTCAGGATACACCTTTTTTTACTCCCGTCGTTCAGAGTAACGGCAATGTCGTCGTAATCCTTCACTCCCGCAAGAGCGTTCTTTGCGGCGGCATTGTGCAGAAACCTGTCGTGGTTGCCCTTTATGAGAATAATCTGCCCATTGAGCCGCTTTATCAGCTTATGCGCTTCTCCGTTTGCGCTTTTCCAAATCAAATCCCCAAGCACATACACAAGGTCGCCCTTACCGACCTTTGCGTTCCACCGCCGTATCAGCTCCTCATCCATTTCCTCTATGGTTTGGAACGGACGGTTATCGAACCGAAGCACATTCTCGTGTCCGAAATGAAGGTCGCTGGTGAAGAATATCTTTTGCTTGGCTTCGGACTGCTGCTCAGTCATTTTGTCGTCTCCTTCCTTTTTCTATGTCATACCGTGTTCTCTGATTATTTTTATTTTCTTTCTTTTCGCCGCCGTCATCTTGCAAAGCACATCGTCTACGGCGTCGGTGTATCTGCCCTGTGCCAGCAGCTTATTTCTCATTTCGATTAACGCCTCTATGATTTGTCTGCGCTCCTCGTCCTGCAAATAGAGGTGGTAGGTTTTCTCTCTCATAATCCTTTCCTCCAATCCGTAAATGTATTTCTGATGACCGCAATATCCTTTTCCGTGTCGGAATAGATGAAGATATGCTGTCTGCGGAAAGCCGTCTTGACCTTTTCAGCGTATTCCGCCTGTTCCTCCTGTTGCTTAAACGGCAGCTTTATCAGCGTGATTTGCCGCTGTCGGCATAAATGCGCTTTCAGGATTTCAATCGGTTCCGTGGCGCTTGTCCATTCTATCGCCAGCTTCTCCGAGGAGATATATGTATCAAGGGGGATGCCCAACAGCTTATCTGAACCGAGCTGAACCTTCAACCCCTTTTTGCTGGCGTAGTAGCTTACCGCCAAAGCGGGGAATACGCTCTCATATTCCTTTTCGCAGACTGAACAGCCTTTTTTGAGAATTGTCCGGTCGCTTATCTTTGCTCTCCAAGAGTGACCGAGCGGGCATTTCCACCAAACGATTTTCATTGACTTTCCTGATACCTGCGTCGGAAGCAGCGAATTTTTCTCGTAGTCCCACTCGGTGAGCAGTTCTCTGTCGGTAGTCGCCAAGTCGTTATATCCGGCAAGCACGGCTCTGTCGGCGCATACGGGGCAGACCGTGCCTTTCACACGGGCGTTGATAACGGATTTCCACTCGTTGCCGCAGGTCTGACAACGCCACCACACATTTCTCCTTGATTTTGCGTTGACCTCATCGGGCTTCAGGGGATAGTTTCTCTCCGACCATTCTGCCGCTATATCGGGGTGGGTTGTCGCCAAATCGTTAAATCCTTTCAACAGGGTATATCCGCTGCAATACGGGCATTTGCTCCCACCGGAACGGGTAGAAATCAGCGTGTACCATTCGTTTCCGCAGTCTTTACATCTCCACCAAGCCTTACTGTTGGCAAAGGCAGTCACCATCGATGGCTGAAGCGGTTTATTTTTCTCCGACCATTCGGCGGCTATATCGGGAAACATCGTCGCAAGGTCGTTGAATCCTGCGAGAACCTTATTGTGAGAGCAGTACGGGCAACTCGTGCCGTTTATCGTCCTGCTTTTCACGGTTGCCTCCCACTCGTGACCTCTCCCGCATTTCCAAAGCACTTTCTTATGAGAGCCGACCGTAACCTGCGTAGGCTTCAATTCATTCTTCTCCGACCACTCGGCGGCAATCTTCGGCTTTACGGTCGCCAAATCGTTGATACCTTCAATTACCCTTGCGCCGGAGCATATCGGGCATTTTTCGCCGCTTGAACGGGCTTTCACACTGGTTTCCCACTCGTGACCGCAGGCGGCTTTCCACCACACTCTTTTATTTGAGCCGTAGGTTATTTTATCCGGCGTCAGTGGCAGGTTTTTATCCGACCATTCCGAAACAAGCTCAGGGTGAACGCTTGCAAAACTGTTCTCCATAGCAAAACCACTCCTTCCTCTGTGACTGCCTTCATTATATTGAGGAAAGAGGACTTGGGGTAGTTTGCGATTATGACTGAAAAGGGAAAAAGCCCTTGAAAGATGTCATTCTCTCAAGGGCGCAGTTTTGCTTGTTTATTTGACTCTTTTTACAGGTCTGACATATTTCCAAAAGCGTTTGCAATCGTGGTAGAAATAAAAAACTCTGCCCTGCGCCGTATCAAGCTCGTAACCGCTTTTTTCATAGTCAAATTCCTTCATTGCCTTTTCGATTTCGGCTTCCACCGTTTGATTTTCCGTTTCAAAATCAAAGGCTCCGTGCTCAAAAACGATGTATTCACCCTCCGGCACATCCATCATCTGCATTTGCGGTGGTATTTCTCCGTCATAATCCGCAAGCAGTCTGACTCCGTAGGCTTCCGCAAGCGGAATGCCCCAACTGCATATCCTGCCCTCCGGCTCATTGATGAAAGCCATAAGCTGACCGCTTCCGGCGTCGGCTTCGCTTCCGCCCTCGTCATCCAGCTTTCCCTTGATACTGTCAAGCAGACCGCAAATCGTATCGCAGTCCTGACCGGGGATGGCGCTCTGCTTTTGCCAAAAGTCAAAGTATCCGATGCTCTCATAATTTCGGATATGCAAAAACTTGTGCGCCGGAATCGTTACGAAATAGATTTTGATGTTTTCTGAGTTCTGTGCCATACCTGTTCCTCCTATGCCTAATAAATAACAGTCGAAGGGCTTGATGGTTGTGCGCAGTACGACCGGAATGGGATTCATTCTGTATTCGCTGGGCGTCACGCCATACGCCTCCTTAAAGGCACGGGTAAACGCCTCGTGAGAGGAAAACCCATAACGCAGTGCAATCTCCAAAATGCCTTCTTTGGTATCCCGAACATCTTTTAGCGCAAAGGCAAGCCTTCTGCCCCGAAGATAATCCCGAAGCTGTATACCGGAAATACTCCTGAATTTTCTTGAAACATAGTATTCGGAATATCCGATGGACTTCGCAAGATTTCTAAGCGTCAAGGCTTCATCGCTTTGCGCCTTGATGTTGCTGTCAATTTCAGAAACAACACTTTGAATACTCCGCTGCCACTCTGTCATACTCGCACCTCCTTCCCTTCAGCCGATACGCTTATTATACATATGAGGAAGCTCTTCCGCTTGATTTTACTTGCACATCTCAACTCTTTACATTTTTATATGAAATCAAAATATGGCTCGGCGCAAACAATACTGCTGAAATCGTCAATAATACCGACCTGCTCATAATCCCGCTGAACAGAAACAAAATGGACGGGATAATTGAAAGCGCCAATGCTCTGAATAAGCTGCTTTTCTGAAAGCAGATAATCCAAATGACACAATATACTGCCACCAGTATCGTATCTGCAATCAGGTATACGGCAAATGCTTCATCAGACCACCAGCCGAACCAAGTTCCCGGAATATTGATGAACATAAAACCGAAGCAACCAAATCTACCTATCTGTTCTATGGTCTCAACAAACTTATTTTCCCACTTATTGTAAAAACCGTCTTTGGATTTCATCGCAAATACGATGTTCGGTATCATTATGATAACTACAAATACTACTCCGAATATATTAAACCAATCCATAGCATCCTCCAAAAGTTTCAACGGATATCTTGTTTTCAAAAATGGGCAATCCCGCTATGGGACTGCCCATTTACTTTGAAATTATGCGATTTTTCTATCCCTGCACATTTTCCTGCACAAGATGGTGTAAGTCTGGTGTAAGGTGTAAGTTTTTCGGTTGTCCCGAAGCCTGAAAACCCTTGATTTTACTGACTTTTTTCTACTTCTCGTCCGGCAAAGGTTTCATTGTGGGGAAGAGGATGACTTCCCGAATCGTGTCGGCGCCGGTGAGCAGCATGACGCAGCGGTCGATGCCCATGCCCATGCCGCCCGTGGGAGGCATACCGTACTCCA
>JAUNND010000098.1:0-1260 GCA_030531595.1 Eubacteriales bacterium
GGACTTGTGGATTCCTATCGACATCTCCATCCCAATGAACGGGGCAGATACAGTTGGTGGGCGAACCGCAACAACAAACGGAGCGAAAACAAAGGCTGGCGGCTGGACTATGCGCTGGTGGCGGAATGCCTGTCCGAGAAAATCCGTGAGGCTACCCTGCTGACGGAGGTTATGGGGTCTGACCATTGCCCTGTTTTGCTTGAGCTGGATATGCAGCTCCCGACAGCAAAGCCACCGGCAAAACGGAAAAGCCGCAAAAAGACCACCTATTTTCTCGGAAGCGGTCGCAACACGCTTCTGTACGAGATGGCATATAGGGATTTGGCTTATGTTTGGGAACATACCGATTGGGAGGCGGCAGAGGAAAATCTCGCTTCAATGCAGAGGTCGCTTGCAAAAGTGGCATATAGCCGAGATATGGAACAGATTGCAAAATGGCAGAAGCGGATTGTTTTCTCGCTGGACGCAAAGCTGCTCGCTGTCCGGCACATCTGCTCCTGCGCAAGCAAGCCCGGCATTGACAATGTGATGTGGAGAACGCCGAAAGAGAAAATGAGCGCTGTTCTCGCCTTGACATCAAAAGGATATAAGCCGCAGCCTTCAAGACTGCTCTTGGTTAAATCCAAGAACGGAAAACAGCGCAGGGTTCACTTGGAAACTTGGCACGACCGTGCAATGCAGACGCTTTACGCCTTTTCCCTCGACCCTGTTTCGGAATCTTGGGCAGACCGCAAATCCTTTGCGTTCCGTAAGGGCAGGTCAACATTCGACCTGAACGAGTATATCAAGCTGGCATTCTCCGGCTCGGAAATGCCGGATTGGGCGTTTGTCGGAGATGTGCGGCAATGCTACGAGCATATCAGCCACGATTGGATTTTAGAGCATATCCCGATGGAGAAAAATTTGCTTTATGAGTTCCTCAAAGCAGGATATGTTTTTGCAGGAGATTTGTTCCCTACGGAGATAGGGGTCGGTATTGGACTTACGCTATCGCCTATCATTGCCAATATGGTATTGGACGGCTTGCAGGAGTTTGTTTATAGCAAGCTGTATCCGGACGGTCAGATTACAGATTACCATAACGGAAATGTGCTTCGCTATGCCGATGACATAATCATTGCGGCAAGGACGCAGGAAGAAGCGGAGCGAATGGGAGAAATCCTTTCGGAATTTCTGTTTCAAAGGGGCTTGGAGTTATCCGGCAAGAAAAGCCGTGTGGTCGATATGTCGGAGGGCTTCTCGTTTATGTCCCGTTTTTAC
>JAUNND010000098.1:1294-4820 GCA_030531595.1 Eubacteriales bacterium
TCCGTGTTTCTCCATCGGAGGAGTCGGTCAGCCGGTTTATGACGAGCATTAAAGATACGATTGAGAATCATACCGGTTCCCAACAGGGGCTTATCACAAAACTCAACCGGAAAATTGACGGGTGGACAACCTATCATAAGGCGGAGGATTCTTTTGATGAGTTCCGCAGGCTTGATGTGTATATCAAGGGAATACTCTTGAAATCCTGCGAGGAGAAACACCCGAAGTGGAGCAGGGATAAGATACTTGAGAAATACTGGTACAAAGGACAAAACGGCGTTTATGTCTATGCGCTCCCTGACAAAAAGGAAATACGGGTAAAAGCGTTAGCCGATACGCTGCTTATCTGCCACGACAAGGTAAAAACCAATGTAAACCCATATATTGAGCTGGACTATGTGGAAAGCCGTGAAGAAGAACGGGCAATCCAAAACATTACCGGACTTTACCGCAGCATTTGGAATCGGCAGGACGGAAAATGCTATTACTGCGGCAGGCAGATTCTCAAAGACCAAGAGAAAACGGTTGTAGAGGTACGCCCCGACCTGCCACGCAAGGCGAGCCGTTACGCTTACGCACACTGTCGCTGCGTTGGCTGTCATTTGGAAGAATATAATACAGATACCTTGCCGGATTCTGCCGAGGAGCTGTCGGTGCTTTTGGACAGTCTGCAAAGTGAGAAACGCCCGAAGGGGCAAAAGTTCCTGCCCCTCTTTGAATATTTCCGAACCTGCACAAAATCGCCGGTCACGCTGACTTTCGCCGAGATGGAAAAGATACTCGGCTATAAGCTCGGAAAGGGGCAGAACACGAAGCAGTATTGGTTCCGTACCGGATTTATGAACATCAGTCAGGCTTGGATTGAAAACGGATATGAGATTATGCACCTCCATCTTGACAAGAAGTACATCGTGTTCCGGCAGACGGAGAAAAAGCTGGTCTCCCTCGACATTCCCGATGTTTTTCTGAATACAAGGATACCGGTAGAGGCGCAGCACGAACTGAAAGGCTATTTTGACTACATCATCGACAAATATGGGTTGTGAGTATATTCAATGCAGCGGTGGCTGTTAGTCTGCTTCTCAATAACTTAGAGATGATAAAAACTCCGCAGACCTCTTAGCTGAGGTAGCGGAGATTTTTTTGAATTATTATTGTTTGCCATCGGAAATGCCTTTTGCCTGTTGTTCAAGCTCCAGCATATATTTGTCGAAATCAGACTGAAAGAGTCTGTCCTGAATGATACGGTATTTCTCAAATTCCGTTTCGGCGTAGAGTTTGGCTTGCTCGGCGCTTATCTTTCCTGCGCCGGTCAAAATCTCCGTCCCGTTAAATTCGAGGAATCCGTCAAGGCGTTTTGCCCAATCTTCCATACTCATCGGAATATGGCGCTCCGCCTGAAGCTCTGCGTAGTCAAGATAGAGGGAAACAATCCTTTCCAAGAAGGATAGCTCTTTTTCAGTAAGGTAGTTCTTGGCAACCGACACATCGCTCTTAACTATTTTGCCGTCCGGCGCATTTTCCCAAGAGGTCAATCCCATATGCTCCTTTTGGGCGTCCGCTCTTTCCACAATAAGTTCAGCCGCAGTATGCCTGTGTGTGGCAAAATGCAGCTTGTTTTGAACGGTTTGGAAAAAGAGCCTTGTCGTATGAGCGTCTTTGTCATAGTCAAATGCGGTGGCGTACAAGTCTGTGACCTTCTGATAGAATTTACGCTCGGAAAGGCGAATCTCACGGATATTTTCAAGCTGGCGGTCAAAGTATTCGTCGGTAAATAGCGTCCCCTTTTTCAGACGCTCTACATCCATCGTCCAGCCCTGAATCGTATAATCCTTTACAATCTGACCCGCCCACTTGCGGAACTGCACGGCACGGTCATTGTTGACCTTGAAGCCGACTGCGATAATCATTTGCAAATTATAATGGATTACTTCACGGTTGACCTGCCTTTCACCCTCGTCCTGAACTATTCGGAATTTCCGAATAGTTGAAGCCGTTGTCAATTCTCCGTCGCTATAAATTCTCTTTATATGTTCGTTGATGGTGGGAACACTCACATCATACAAGACCGCCATCATCTTCTGCGTAAGCCATATATTTTCATCTTCATACCGCATTTCAACGCTGCTCTCCTCGCCGCCTACGGAGGCAACATAGGTAAGGTATTCAGCGGCGCTGGAGCGTATGGTTATTTCATTCTTTTTCTTTTTCGGCATATCGTTGTTCCTCCTTACGCCCGTATATTCTTAAAGAAATCGCTTTTCGGTTCAAACGGGACTCGAATATGGTAGCCGAGCCTGCTCAGTTCTTGGAGCTTAATCAACATCAGATTTATCTCTGAGTTCATCGCCCTTGCAATCTGCACGACATCGTAGCCGTTTCGGGCATAATCAAGGCATTCGTCGGTATCTATCAGCAGATGGGCGGCAAAGGCGTTTGCTTCATATTCCGTGGAGTTGTGCATACGGAACAGCTCAAACTCTTTCATCCCGTCGCCTTTGGCAAGCTCCCTGTGGTAAACATCGTGACCGAGCTCGTGACCGGCTACCATCAGGGTCAGGTATTCGTCCATCCTGTCGTTTAAGAATATCGCACGGTGTTTCCACCGGTAAACATACATTCCGAGAAGGTTATTGAAACAATCAACCGGAAAAACCTCTACGCCGGACGCTTTCGCTAATTTAATTGTATCTCTTGTTCCGTGGTATTCCACGAGCTTATTGGCTTTTTTGTATATCCCAACAGAGTCAATCATTTCATCTGCACCTCCTTTTTGGGCGTGCTTCGCCCTCAGATAAAGTATAGAACAGGATATGTCCTATAATCCGGACTCATTTTCTATACTTGTTGGGGGTGTATTTTTTATTGTCCTCTTTGGCTTTCCAGTACAAGTCCTGCATTGCCTTCATAACGCCGTCGATGTCGTCGTCCGACATCTCGCCGCCGGCAAACAGACCGCCCATTTCCTCAACGAGCTGCATAGCCTGCTTCTTTCCACGATACCCGTACTTACTCTGAGCCGTTTCGATGAAGTCATCATTCTCGTTGTGCAGATGGTCGGCGTCAACGCCGAGAATGTCGGCGAGCACCTTATAAACCTCCCTGTTCTGCGGATAGGTTCTCCCGCTCTCATAGTTGGATATGGTATTCAGACCCAATCCCGCCTGTTTTGCAAGTTCAGCCTGAGTGAGTCCTTTTTCTGTTCTGTATTTGCGGAGCTTCTCACCAAACTTCATCTTGAATGCCTCCTTATTTTCATTATTCACAAACAACTTGGGAATTTCTTTTAGAAACCTCTTGACAATAACAAGCGGCTTGCGTATAATAGGAGATACCCAATCGGTTTGTGAGTTCATTATAAAACCGTTTAGGATGTTTGTCAAGGGGGTGCAGGCAAATTGCTCCGAAATATTTTACATTGTGATATGAACAACTTTTACGCAAGCGTTGAGTGTATGCTTGACCCTGCTTTGAGAGAATACCCCATCGCCGTCTGCGGCTCGGTGGAGGAACGGCACGGCATAGT
>JAUNND010000099.1 GCA_030531595.1 Eubacteriales bacterium
TAACTCGCAGGGAGAGAGAAAAACTCTCCCCCTGTGAAAATCGGTCGATTACTTCTCGATACCCATCTGCTTGTAGAGCTCTACGCGCAGTGCATTGTAGTCAACGCCGCCGGTGGTGTCCATATCGGAGAACAGATCAGCGGTAGCATCCTTGAAGGAGTCGATGTCGGGCTCGGTAACGGTAACGCCCATGTCCTTCATCTCCTGGAGGTACTTGTCTTCGAACTCAACGACCATGTCCTTAGCCTCGCCGTAGACCTTGACAGCGGTGTCGGACAGCTCGACCTGCTGGTTATCGGTCAGAGTGGAGAACCACTTGTCACCGCAGACAACGGAGCAGGTAAGCAGGAAATGCTTGGTCAGGGAGATGTTCTTGCAGACTTCGTACATGCGCAGGGAGTAGATAGTGGGGATCTGCCACTCGCCGCCGTCGACAACACCGGTCTCAATGCCGTTGTATGCGTCGGACTGAGCCATGGAGACTGCGGTTGCGCCCATAGCATTGACGGAGTTGACAGCGATGGCGTTGCCCATGGTGCGGATCTTAACGCCCTTGAGGTCAGCGGGGGTGTTGACTTCGTTGTTGCATACGAACATACGGAAGCCGGTGGGGAAGTTGTTGCACAGGAGAACGAGGCCCTGATCTCTGAAGTCCTGCTGCCACTTTGCGTACAGCTCGGTCTCAAGGAGGGTGTTCAGCTGATCATAGGAGTCGAACATGTAGGGCATCATCAGAATGCCGAACTCGGGAACGTAGGAAGCCAGACGGGAGGGGTCGGAGGATGCGACAACATTTGCGCCGGTCAGAGCCTGCTCAAGAACGTCGTCGGTGGAGCCCATCTCGGAGGAGACGAGAGCAACTGCATCCCAGTCGCCCAGCTCGTTCAGAGCTGCTGCGAAGTTTTCATGTGCAACGGACTGAGTATCGCCGGGGCCGTTGGTGCCGGTGATGATGATGGACGCCTTGTCATCTGCGAAGGCGGAGCCGGACAGGCAAAGAGCAAAGATCATTGCCAGTGCGAGGGTCAGGGAGATTAATTTTTTCATTTCTTTCCTCCATGTTTATTTGATTTACGGTCGATCCGCAAACCATATTGTATATAGTTTATTAAAAATCGGGCTAAAAGTCAAGAGCACACATCCGGAAATTGTTAGCTTCCGATAAATATTCCGTTAAAGAGCGCAGATTTCAGAGTTTTTTCTCACTCTCCGCGCTGTTCTTCGCAGTACTGTGCCAGCGCCGAAACAAGATCGGATACGCTCAGCGGCGATGCCGTGAAGTTGACGGTACCGTTTACTTCGCACACGGTCTTTCCTCCCGTTTCGACAAGACTTACCTTCTCTGTTTTACCGCTGTTGAGGGTAAAGCTCAGCGTGAGGATCGGCTCTCCCTCTGCCTTGCCGGAAAAGCGCTCCGCGATCTCCACACCGTTTACGCTCTGGGAAAGTGCGCTGACCTCGTCGCCGGTAAGCGTTCTGTCGCCGCATTTTGCCGTGATATCCTTACCGCTGCCGGAAAAGTCAAAGCAGAGGTCAAACCGGTCGCTTACGGCACGGAGGGAGGTGCAGTCACCGAGGGAATAATAATAGGGCTTTCCGTCCAGAAGGGACATATAGTTTTCCGGCAGGAGCTTAAGAAGCTCCGCGTTTATCTCAAAAACATTGCCCTTTTCGGGGTCTGCCATAAGGAGCGTCCCTTCACCGCTCAGAAACCACGCGGTATATCTCTCGCCCTTTACCGTCATACTGACCTTCATTCCGGCGTTTTCAAAGCCGTAATCCGCGAGGTCTTCACCGGCGGCAAGGCATTTGTCGGCGTATATGCCGCCGAGAGGCACGACGATCGAGGAATAGACGTTATATGAGCGGACACGCTGATATATCGGCGACGTCAGAAAGAACTCGCCGTTTTCATTTTTAATAACAAAGCTCTCGCCGTCCCGCTCAAAGCTGATCTCCTCAACGGCGGTATATTCATCCGTAGGCACCGTGGGGAAGATCGAGTGGGAGATAAAGTCCTTCGGCGTGCGCAGAAGCAGTGCGGCGGTGTCGTTTTTCACAATATATAATTTGTCGGCGGCAAGGTCAAACAGGTAATAGCCCCGCCCGCCCGCTGTCTCGCTGCCCAGCAGAAATTCCCGCTGTGTCTTGTCCGACAGGATAAAGGTCAGGTTCGCATTGGGTGAAGAATAGCCGTACTCATCCTTATCCTTCGGCGTGCCCAGCTCCTTTGTGCCGCTCATGTGGCAGAGCATATAGACCATCGAACGCGCTTCGGACTGGCTGAACTGAGCGTCGGAGGCGACGAGCTGCCCCGTCTCGTCCGCCAGAACAAGCTCCACATTCTCCCCCATCGGCAGCAGCCCCAGACTGCATTCCGAATTTGTGACGGCGACCGCGCTGATCATCGATACCGGAATATCCGTTATCACGCACGGTATGTCTGCACTCTCGGTGCTCTCCGTCTCCGCAGCGGAGGGAGAGATATGCAGCACGGCCGTCCCCGCGCCGAAAACGACGGCAAGGGCTATGAGTATGTATAAGGCACGAAGCTTTTTCTTCATAGCTTTCTCCTTTTGATGAACACGACAGCACCCGCGATGAAGCAGACAAGAGGCAGAGCGATGATGTACAAAACCGTGAACAGATTCGTTTGGGCGGCATTTATGACAAGGGGCTGTGCGTCAAGGCTTTTCGGGGCGATGCTCAATGAGGTATCCGCCCCGAGCAGATATTTAACGCACTCGGAGAAAAAGCTGCGGTTTGCGTATGCCGACGCGCCCATCACATCGTCACCGTACACAAGTCTTGAGCCGACGGCGATAACGGCGGCAGAGCCGTCAGCCGTTTCTTTTTCGGAAATGAGCGCAAGCTTGAAGCTCCCCTCTTCGCCGGTATCGGAGCGCACGGACACGGGCGAGCTTAAAAGCAGCGGCACGGTGTCGGTATCCTGCGCCGTGCTTCCGACCGTAAGGGCGCGGCAGGACGGCACGACCATGGCGTACTGATTGGTTTCAAAGAATTTATCGATCTCGTGGGTAGTGTATACCGGCATCACGTTCAGCGGGTTTCCGCCGATGCAGTAGCGTTCATCGCTCACGACTCCCTCTGTCAGCTCTATGTTCCACGCGGAAAGAAGCGCGGTGAGATTTGTCATTTCCCCGCTGCCCGGCTCAAGAAATACCATGAGCTTCCCGCCCTTATCAAGAAACGCGGAAAGGGCGGCGGTCTCCGCTTCGGTATAGTCTCTCGTCGGAGCGGCGATCACCGCGAGGGCGGCGCCCTCTAAGCTTTCGGCGGAGTCGGTATCGAGCTCGCAGTTTGCGTCGGTGAACACCGCCATAAGAGCCTCGGACGGACGCTCATTGTGGCCGGTGACGAATACGACCCGCTTCGTCTCCTCGCTGCTGACATAGGCAAGAGCCGAGGAGAGCCGCTGCTCGGCCTGTATTCCGGTGACGTTTTCGCCGGAATAGACAAGAAGGTCGGTATAGGCAAGCTGCTTTACGCCCTTCGCGCCCGACACTAAGATGTCGTTTTCCTCAAGTGTGATGCCCTGTTGCTGCCACTGCTCCAGAAAAACAGGCTCCGTGTACGGGTCGATGTAGCGGATATGCAGCTTATCGCTGAGCTTTCCGTAGGCGTCCAGAATTTCCCGAAACATCACGGGGTAATCGCTCTCGGCGGCGATGACGGAAATATCGGTATCCTCCGTCAGTCCCGCGCACACCTCAGCAGTAGTTGAGCTCAGCTCGTAAAGACCGTTCTCGGTCGTATCCAGCCGCAGGGAGAGCTTTTCCGAAAGGGCGGCGAAAAAGGTGTTCATGAGCACGAACACGATAACGGCAGCGACAAGCACAAGGGCATATACTGTTTTCTCGTTTTTTATCTTCATGCCGTCACCTCACGAAATACGTCTGCGTTCCAGCACGTACACGCTGAAAAACAGGAAAAGCGCCGTAAAGCTCAGATAGAACACGATATCGGCAAGATCGACAAGCCCGTAGGTAAAGCCCTCGTAGTGAGCACGCAGGGAAACAAAGGAGGCAAGACGCCCGCCGATGCCGGTCGAAAGATTTTCCACACTGTCCAGAACGTACAGCAGAAGCAACACGGAGTACGTGACGACGGCGGAGACGACCTGACTTTCCGTCAGTACCGACACAAAAAGGCCCACCGCGATGAACGCGCCGACCATGAGGATAAGTCCGAGATAGTTTCCCACTGTATCCATGAACGCACCCGCGCCGAGTATTTTCAGCGTAACGGGATAGAGCAGCGTTATCGCCAGTACCAGAAGGAAAAACAGCAGCGTTGCAAAGAACTTGCCGATAACCAGTTTTGTAATAGAGATGGGGGCAGTCAGCAGCAGCTCATCCGTGCGGTTTTTGCGTTCCTCGCTGAAAAGGCGCATGGTTAGTATTGGCAGCAGGAACATCATCACCGAATTGAACGACGAGAAAAACACCTTGATGTCCCCGCTCTGGGACACGAGATTACCCATAACGAAGTAAAATCCCGCCAGCAGCAGAAATACACCGGCGTAGACATATCCCGTCAGGGAGTGGAAGTAGTGATTGAATTCTTTCTTAATAATACAACTCATAACTTTCTCCGAAAAGTGGAAAGTGAAATGTGGAAAGTGGAAAATATCGGAATTTTAACGACTTTTATAAAAAGAAAAAACTGAGAAAAGTTTAATATGCCGCGAAGCGGCACCTTAATTCCACTTTTCACTTTCCACTTTTCA
>JAUNND010000030.1:0-11094 GCA_030531595.1 Eubacteriales bacterium
CAATAAAGCCCCATCAGAGATGGAGCTTTATTGTTTTATGACCCGTACGGGACTCCTCGCCTGCGGGCGAGCCGGGTCGCGGCTCTGGACTGCCCCCGGCAGTCCATTCACTACCGCTCCCTTCGAGTCCCGTTGAACATTTTAAAACAATAAAGCCCCATCAGAGATGGAGCTTTATTGTTTTATGACCCGTACGGGACTCGAACCCATGTTACCGCCGTGAAAGGGCGGTGTCTTAACCACTTGACCAACGGGCCATATAAAAGGCGCAGTAAAAATGCTGCGCCTTTGTTTGGTAGCGGCACCTGGATTTGAACCGGGGACACTCCGGGTATGAACCGAATGCTCTAGCCAGCTGAGCTATGCCGCCATGCACTGCCTTAACAGCAGAGTTATTCTATCAGATGAAATCCCGTTTGTCAACAATTTTTTTATTTTTTTCGCATTCTCTGGAAATCCGCTTTTTTATGTGTTACTATAACGATACATGGGGGGTGAGCAAGCTGCATACGAAAGAGACGACCTGCTGCTTTTCCGGGCACAGACCCGCAAAGCTTCCGTGGCGGTCAAACGAGAACGACGCGCTCTGCATCGCGCTGAAAAATGAGATACGCGACCGGCTCGAAGGCATTTACGAGGCGGGCTACCGGCATTTCATCTGCGGCATGGCTATCGGCTGTGATATGTTCTTTGCGGAAGCGGTGCTGGAGCTTCGGAAAATACACCCCGATGTAACGCTTGAGGCCGCCGTCCCATGCGGCTCTCAGCCGGAAAAATGGGGATTCGAACAGCGAAAACGCTACAACAGGCTCCTCAACGCCTGCGAAAAGGTCACGGTTTTGCAGATCGGTTACAGTGCCGACTGTATGATGAAGCGCAATATGTACATGGTGGACAATTCATCATTGCTGCTCGCCTGCTTTGACGGTACTCCCGGCGGCACCATGAACACCATCGTCTACGCTAAACGAAACGGCGTAAAAGTAATTCTGATAGAGCTGTAAAGAATGCAGATAAGAAAACTTACCTGCATTCTTGCTCTTTCCGTTATTTCGCTTCGGCGACGGTCAGCTTTGCCAGCTCCTCTTCCTCGAGGACTCTGTACGCCACCTTGCCGACAAGCGTCTTAGGCAGCTCCTCGCGGAATTCTATGTCATAGGGCATGGCGTATTTGGCGATATGCTTCCTGCAATACGCCATCAGCTCATCCTTAACGGTGTCGCTCGGCTCAACGCCGGCGGCGGGCTTGACGAATGCCTTGACCTTCTGCATACGGTAGGGGTCGGGTACGCCGATGATACAGCTCATTTGCACCTTTTCGTGCGCATCGAGAATGTTTTCAAGCTGTGAGGGGTAGATATTGTAGCCGGAGGAGATTATCATCCTCTTGGCGCGGCCTCTGAAATAGATGAAGCCCTCGGAGTCCATCACGCCTAAATCGCCGGTGTAGACCCATGTAAGACCGTCGGCATGAGTGCGCAGAGTGTTCGCGGTCTCATCGGGATGCTTCATGTACTCCTTCATGACCGTGGGACCGGCAAGAAGTATTTCGCCCTCCTCGCCGTAGGGAAGCTCCTCGTCCGTGCCGGGCTTTACGATCTTGATATATGTATCGGGGAAGGGTACGCCGATGCTGCCCTCCTTGAACATATGAGGCGGTGTGAGACAGCAGGCGGTGACGGTCTCGGTCGTGCCGTAGCCCTCGCGTATCTGGACTACGGAATGATGGTCATAGAGGAATTTGTCGAACTTCTTTTTAAGCTCCACGGAGAGCGAATCTCCGCCGGAGAAAACGCCCTTGAGGTTGCTGAGGTCTGCCTTTGTCATGCTGGGGGAGCGGAGCATCGCCTCATACAGCGTGGGAACGCCCGCGATAAAGTTGCACCTTGTTTTGACGACCTGCTTTGAGTACTCCTTGGGGTTGACTCTGGGGACGAGGATGCATCTTCCGCCCTGAGAGAGCATCGTGTGTATGCACACGCCTAAACCGAAGCCGTGGAACATCGGCATTGCCGACAGCATCCTGTCGCCCACGCGGAACATCGGGTTTGCCGCGATGACCTGCTGACCGAGGGCGTTAAAGTTGCGGTTGGTCAGCACTATGCCCTTGGTGGTGCCGGTGGTGCCGCCGGAGTAGAGGATGACGGCGGGGTCGTCACCCTTGCGGGGCACCTTATAATTATAGAAGCAGGCGGAGCTCAGCCTGAGGAAATCCTTCCAGCGGATAACGGGCGCGTCCTTGGGGATCTTGGCGACCTTGCGCCCCTCGGTGAGCATATATCCGGCGCGGATGGGCTTTGAAAGCGCGTCCTTGACGCTGGCGATGATGATATTGACTATTTTCGTGTTCTGGCGGATGTTTTCAAACTTATGGTAGAACTGGTCGAGGGTGATGGCGGTGACGCTCTCGGACTCATTGAGATAAAATTCTATCTCCTTTTCCGCCGAAAGGGGATGTATCATGTTGGCAATTCCGCCGATGAGGTTGACGGCATAGAACATATATATCGCCTGCGGGCAGTTGGGCAGGGCGATCGTGACGCGCTCTCCCTCTCTTACGCCGATGGTCTTGAGCGCCTTGGCGCATCTTTCTATCTCGCCTTTCATGGTTTTGTAGGTGGTGGAGCGGCCCATGAAGTCAAAGGCGATATTGTTCGGATATTTATCGGCTATCAGGGCGACAGCCTCATACATGGAGCCGTCAAAGTAATCAAGATGCATCGGCACCCCGCCGAGACTGTTCTCCCACGGGGTCTTTGCTGTGATTTCCGACATTTTATATGTCCTTTCGTTTATATTTTTTATTTATAATCATAATCGCTTCGCTCACCCAGAGGCTTATCGAGCAGCTCGGGGTGGGCAAATATGTATTTGACGAGGTTTAGGCTCCTTACAAAGTAGAACCCGTCCGCGATACGCTCATCGAGCGTTGCACCGATGTCGAACACGTCGCGTATCTCCTTCGTGCCGTCCGGCATTGTCATCTCCTGCTTATGGAGAGTGCCGATGGTGACAACGATGCTGTTTGTGCCGTAGTTGTTGAGGTGGTGGTATACCGCCGGTCCCTTTATGCTGCCCAAGTTGCTCAGAAGCACGCTTGCGTAGTTCGTGTCGCCCTTTGTAAGCTCCTTTGGAGTGAGTCCCCAGAAGTCGAGCCAGCGGACGATGCGCAAAACTATCATCAGCACTATGCGCGGCAGAGAAGCGAACCTTTCAAGCCATACGTCAATTCCGTCGGTCGCGTGCTCACTCTTGCGGGTCTCGCGCACATCGCCGTAAATTTTGCGGCTTACGGTGTCCAGCGTGTCCTCGTCTTTGGGGATGACCGTCATAAGGGACTCCTCCGCGTGGTCGGAAAAACGCCGCTTTACAATGAACGACAGAAAGATGTCATCGCGCTCGTATAATCTTCTGCCCTGAACAAAGTAGTTCATCTTCGGGCGTTCCTTGAGCATACGGGCAACGCACACGACAAAGGCGTGAAAAAGCGTCGTTTTGTATTCGGGATGCTCCGCGTTTTTCTTCTCAAGAAACTTCACAAGCTCGGTCGCGTCGATGGTGTCGTTTAAGTATACCTCGCAGTCTGTGCGGTTGGGCATCAGATGCGGCATTATTTTCAGGAGAGCGGGTGCTTCACTGACCCATCGGGCGTCGCGCCTGTCTCCGCGTTTTCTTTTTCTCTCGCTCATTATATGGCCTCCAATCACAGGTATAGCAATGTGATTGTAGGAGCATGATTTCAAAAATGCAAGCTACTCTTTTAAATTTCGTGAAAATGACGGCTATACGATTTGTAGAGTGGCATATTCAGGCCAAAAACTGATAACTGTACTGATTTTAAAAATGAAATTCGCCATAAAATACGTTACGGCGAATTTCAGAAGATTTATAGCGAATTTATCGGAGTACGTGCTTATACATTTTTTCAACATCGCCTGCTGAAATTTTATATGTTCATGCCCCTTCACTGTATATAATATCCGAAACTCGCTATTAAACTATTTCAGACATTTTCTTAACAAAATTTTTGAGACATATCCATTAGGCTGTGTTATAATAGCGCGACTACTGTTATGGGGAGGTTCATTCATGGACTCGCTGACACTGTTTGCGCTGATCCTTTTCGCCGTGACGTATATTCTGATGTTCTCGCTTCAGAAGCTCAGACCTTATATAGCCGCCGTTTCCGCGCTGATCTTTGTGGTCGTGGGCAGTCTGGGCGTTTTCCCGTCCTTTGCCTACACATGGCGGGACGCTCTTTCCCAGATCGATTGGAACGTGATCATGATGATAGCGGGCACGATGGGCACCGTATATCTTTTCATTGAATCGAAGATGCCTCAGAAGCTCAGCGATATTATTATAACAAAGGTGAGCACCGTAAAATGGATCATCGTGACGCTGTCGCTTTTTGCGGGTATAATTTCCGCGTTTGTGGACAATGTAGCAACAGTGCTTATGATAGCTCCCGTGGCGGTCGCTCTGTGCAGGAAGCTTGAGATATCCCCCGTCACCGCGATCATCTGCATCTCAATCTCCTCCAATCTGCAGGGCGCGGCAACGCTGGTGGGCGATACAACGTCCATCCTTTTAGGCAAGGCGGCAAACCTTGATTTCATGGACTTCTTTTTCGTGCAGGGAAAGCCGGGTATGTTCTGGGTCACCGAGGCGGGTGCGCTCGTATCCGCGCTGATCATTCTCTGGATGTGCCGGAAGGACAATAAGCGGGTCGAGGTGAGCGAGGTAACGGAGGTAAAGGATATAGTGCCGACGTTTCTTCTCGTGGGTACCGTCGCGGCGCTTATTCTTGTATCCTTCATACCCTATCAGTCAAACGCAAAGCCCGGTCAGTTTTATAAGCCGGACGTCACGAACGGTCTTATCTGCATCGCCTTCTTTATCGCGGGCGTTCTGCGGCAGGCGATAAAGGACGGGAAGATTGACGTCATAAAGGCCGCCGTGGGCGAGATAGATTTTTATACGATAGTTCTGCTGGCAGGACTGTTTGTGATCATCGGCGGCATACAGAAGGCCGGCATCATCGATATGATCGGCTCTCTGCTCGCCTCTCTCAGCGGTAACGGCACAAGAGGGAGCATATTCCTTGTATACTCGGTGATCGTGTGGGTGTCGGTGCTGTTCTCCGCCTTTATCGACAACATTCCCTACACCGCGACCATGCTGCCCGTTGTGGCGGTGATCGCCGAAAAGCTGTCCGCCGCCGGTTCCGTCACCGTTCCGCCCAATCTCCTGTATTTCGGGCTGCTGGTCGGCGCAACGCTCGGCGGAAACATCACGCCCATCGGAGCCTCTGCCAACATCACCGGTCTTTCCCTGCTGCGCCGTGAGGGTCATGAGGTTAGCTCGGGACAGTTCATGAAGTACAGCGTACCCTTTACACTGGCGGCAGTGACCACCGGATACATTCTGTTGTGGCTCATCTGGATGTAATTCGCAACATCTTGTTTGAAATTTTTTTGCAAATAATTGTTGACAAAATGGTTACATAAATGCTATAATTATGTAACCTTAATAAGGTCAATGTGTGCCGCCATCGGCACAAAAAAGAGGTGTAAACTATGATTTGCAAATATTGCGGAAGTGAAATAGAAGACAACGCGACTGTGTGTCCCTACTGCGGCAGCGAGATGGGAGATCCGGAAGGCGCCTTCGAACCGATCTATATCAATCGGGAGCAGCAGAATATATATAATGAGTCTGTCAGTTCCGGTCAGTATGAGGACGGCGCGGAAGATTTTGAGGATGACGAAGATGAAGAAGGCTTCGCGCCGCGCAAAAAGCGCCTCTCTCTGCCTTCGCTCGGCAAGCGTGCGCCCGGCGCAGCGCAGGGCGGCGCAAAAGAGCTGCCCAATCTCTCTTTGAATACGATCATCTCCATCGCCTGTGCGCTATTCAGCTTCCTTTGCCTTGTGATGATATGCAACGTCAACGGCAACATGAAGGATCGCTTCAATACCCTCAACGCCTCCATCACTCAGGTGCAGATGTCCTACAATACGATAGAGGATAAGCTGAGCACGCTCGACACGACGGTCGCCAACGTTCAGCAGGAGGCGTACAGTCAGCTTGCCAGCACCAATATCACGATCACAAAGGATCTCACCAGTCTGACCGGTCCTGTGACCCTCGGCAAGTACAATATGATGTTCATCATCAAGGCCAAGGGAAATCTTGATCTGAGCAAGTCCTTCATGTGGCAGAAATACAATCCCACCAGCGGCGGCTGGGAGGAGATCGTGTTCACCGGCAATGCCACTTCCAACGAGCAGTACGGTCTGAGACTGGAAAACCTGATGGAAGACGGCGAGTATAAGTCCGTTCTCTGGGCCAACGGGATCACCAAGGACGCCGAGGGCACATATCGCTGCCAGATCACCGATCTGACCGGCATCAAGAAAACGAGCTACGAGGCGACGGTCACAGTGGGCGACGCCGCGGCATAATACGGCGGCTTAACGGAGAGAGAAAATGGCACTGGACAGGGAATATTTTGACTCTATAAACATAGAGCTTGTAAAATCAAAATATTACAATGCCAACAAGGTCAGAGCCGTGCTGGAGGATATCCGTCAGCAGGCGCAGCTGCTTATCGACGAAAACGCGCGTCTCAGAGCGCAGCTTCAGGAGCAGACGAAAAGCCGCATGGAGCTCGGCGACGCCGTCGTTTCGGCGCAGACGGTGTATAATGAGATCGTAGAGCGTGCCAATGCCTGCGCCGCATCTATTCTGAAGGATGCACAGCGTCAGCACGACGAAATGACGGATGAAAGTGCGCGTCGGCAGGACTATGCGGTAAAGCGGGTGGAGCAGTGCATTACAAAGCTGCGCGAGCAGCAGCTCAAATGCGTCGAACTGATCAATCTTGAGTGGCAGAGCTTCCTGTGCGGACTGGACGAGCTGTCGGACGCGTCGGTGAAGGCCGCTCCCGCCGATCTTGACGAGAAGCTCAGCGCGATAGAGCGCGAGCTGCGCATGATCGAAGAGGAATAAAAAAATAATGCGAATGTCCCGGTATGATACGCACGGATCATACCGGGATTTTCCGCCCTCCGCGCAGTGTCCCGCAGTGTCCCGCCTGCAAAAATTTCTGTACAAGCCGCAAGGGAAATGCTATAATTAATACAAATATGAGAGCTTTGAATGTTTATAGAATATTAACAGATTATTCAGCAACGTTTCAGCCGTATGTGTTTTACTATTAAACAACCGCTTACTGAGGAGTTATTTTTGTCATGGATGAAAACGTAAGAAAAGACGAGGAGCTATTCAGCTCGCTGGGTAAGGCCAAGAAAAGGAAAAAACGCCGCACGGTGATCACTGTCATCGTGATCGTGCTCATAGTGGCTGTCGCCGTCGGAGTGACCGTCGTGACGCTCCGAAAGAGAGTGCGCACGAACTTTTCCTCGCAGGAAGGAGATATCGCCTCGGCGCAGGTCAAGACCGGCAACATCAGCACCACCGTCTCCGGTACCGGCACGCTGAAAAACGTCGATGTAAAGCAGCTGAGCATTCCCACGGGAGTGGACGTGGACGAGGTCTTCGTCAGCGTCAACGATACCGTTGAGGAAGGTCAGCTTATCGCCACTGTCGACAGCCGTACCGTTCTTGCCGCCATGGCGGATATCCAGTCCCAGATCGAGGAGCTGGACAAAAAGCTCAACTCCGCCGGCAGCGACTATGTCAATGACTACATAAGCACCCGCGTTCCGGGCCGTGTCAAGGCGGTCTATGCCGCCCCCGGCGATGATGTGGCGGGCGTCATGTACAGAGACGGAGCGCTCGCGCTGCTGTCTCTTGACGGCTACATGGCTGTGGATATCGAGGCTCAGAACCTCACCGTCGGTACAAGAGTCGCGGTCATCCGCGCCGACGGCAGCGAGATAGCGGGCGTTGTAGATGACATTTTCTCCGGCAGTGCCGCCGTTCTTGTCACCGATGACGGTACGGCGCTCAACGAGGCTGTCACCGTCCGCTCCTTAGACGGCGAAAAGCTCGGCGAGGGTCAGCTCTACGTACACTCTCCTCTGCGCATCACCGGCGTGATGGGCACCGTGGAGCTCTGCTACATCGTTGAAAACCAGAAGATATATGACAACGGTCTCCTTTTCACGCTGACCAACACCGAGTACAACAACAACTATAATTCTCTTCTCAAGGATCGCGGCGAGCTGGAGGAGACCTTGCAGAAGCTCCTTGCGCTCAGCCAGAACGGCGGTCTTGTCGCACCATATGCGGGAACCATCTGCTCTGTTGAGTACGAAGACAAGGACGACGACGAGGTCGTGACCACTACCACAACGACCACTTCCGCCGCTTCCGCCTCTTCTTACAGCGCCTTCTTCGGAATGTCGTCAGCCTCGGCTGACACTTCCGCAGCCACAACGACCACCACTTCGACTGCGGCCGACACCGATAAGATCAAAATATGCACCATCTGTCCCGACCTCACTATGGAGATCGATCTGAGCGTGGACGAAAGCCACATCCTTGCTCTGGAGGAGGGTCAGGATGCGGAGGTTACTATCAGCTCCATCAGTGAGGACGAGGTGTTTAACGGCAAGGTGACCGAGATCAGCCGCTCTGCCTCCACCTCCAGCACCGGCGTCACAAAATATACCGCCACCGTGACGATAGACAAAACTCCGAAGATGCTCGCGGGAATGTCGGCAAGCGTATATGTGCGCATCACCGGCAAGGACGGCGCTCTCATTATCCCCATTGACGCTCTGCACCAGACAAGCTCCACCTCCTTCGTGTATACGAGCTACGACAACGAGCTCCACGAGTTCGGCGGCATGGTACAGGTAACTACCGGACTTTCCAACTCCAGCTATGCGGAGATCGAGTCGGGGCTTAAAGAGGGAGACACCGTCTGGTATGTTGATAATTCCAACAACATATTTGCCTACATGATGAGCGGCGGAAGACACAGTGATCGCGGCGGCGGAATGCCCAGCGAAAACCACGGCGGCAATTTCTCGGGACCTCCCAGCGGAGGTATGCCCGGCAGAGGTTAAGTGATATGATCGATTTAAAGGATGTTTCCAAATTCTATCTTGTGGGCGATGAAAAGGTCAAGGCCCTTGACCATGCCACCATGCACATCTACCCCCATGAATTTGTCAGTATCATAGGACCTTCCGGTTCGGGCAAATCCACACTGATGAACATTATCGGCTGCCTTGATATCGCCGACGGCGGTATGTACCGGCTCGACGGTATCCCCATCGACGATTACACCGAAAACGAACTGGCAAAGGTCAGAAACAACAAAATAGGCTTCGTTTTCCAGAGCTTCAATCTGATCGCCAAGATGTCCGCCGAGGAAAACGTGGAGCTGCCGCTGATATATCAGGGCGTTAAAAAAGCGGAGCGTCAGGAGAGAGTGCGCGAGGCTCTCATGCGAGTGGGGCTTACCAAGAGAGCAAAGCATATGCCCACCGAGCTTTCCGGCGGTCAGCAGCAGCGTGTTGCCATCGCCCGCGCTCTTGTCACCCGCCCGTCGCTTATCCTTGCCGACGAGCCTACCGGCAATCTTGACTCAAGAACGAGCGAGGAGATCATGGTGATGTTCCATGAGCTGCACGAGCAGGGAAACACCATCGTGCTCATCACCCATGACAACGATGTAGCGGCACAGGCGGAACGCTCTATCCGCATCCGCGACGGGAGACTTACGGAGGTGGCGCGATGATCCTCTCCTTTAAAATGGCTCTCAGAAGCATTTCCACCAACAAATTCAGAGCCGTTCTCACGATGCTGGGCATCATCATCGGCGTTATGGCGCTGATCGTGCTGGTAAGTCTTGTAAACGGCGTTACATCCTCCGTCACGGATGAGGTCTCCAGTCTGGGCAGCGACCTCGTCTCCGTCACCGTATCGGACGACAAGGGCAGCCCGATAAAGCTGGAAACGCTTGAAGAGTGGATGAAGGAGCCCAACCCCATCGGTCTTGCCTCTCCGAGTTCTTCGGCTTACTGCACCGGCAAGTTTGACAGCGAGAGTGAAAACATCAAGGCCTACGGCGTCACTCCCGCGTATTTCACGATAGAGGGCTTAAAGCTCGTCATGGGCCGCTTCCTCAAATCAAGCGATATCAGAAATCATACTCAGGTCTGCGTTGTCAGCAACAAAGTCGCCAATGACTTTATCGGCTATGAGGACTGTGTCGGGCAGGAGCTGAGTCTCGACGGTATGCGTTATACCATAGTTGGCGTGCTTCAGGAGGACGAGTCTCTGATGGGCACCATGCTCTCCGCCTCCGATGTATATATCCCGTACACCTCCCTTATGCGCCTTGCCACTTCCGTCAGCTCCTCCGTGACCGAGTTTACGCTCAGTGCC
The DNA here is from genome assembly GCA_030531595.1 of Eubacteriales bacterium. Classification (GTDB taxonomy): domain Bacteria; phylum Bacillota; class Clostridia; order Oscillospirales; family Oscillospiraceae; genus Limivicinus. Next base: position 10,366 of record JAUNND010000030.1, read on the forward strand.
GCGGACGGCTTTACGATGGAGCAGCTTGAGGATTATATGAACGAGCTGCTTTCCGAGCGGTTCGAGGAAGATGACGACGCATACAGCGTCATAACCTTAGCCGTGCTTGAAGACGCCATGGATCAGATCACGAATGTTCTGTCTATCCTCTTAGGCGGCATTGCGGGCATATCTCTGGTCGTCGGCGGTATCGGCATCATGAACATCATGATGGTCACTGTCACCGAAAGAACACGTGAAATAGGCATCAGAAAGGCGATTGGGGCTTCCCGCGGGACGATATTGCAGCAGTTTCTCATGGAGGCGGTCGTCCTGTGCATGATGGGCTGCGCCATCGGTATCTTTATCTCATGGAGCATACTGCGCCTTGTGTCATCGATCGTTGCAAGTCTTGAAATGAGCTTTACGCTCGACGGCGGAGTCGTACTTCTGAGCGTGGTGTTCTGCTTCATCATAGGCATCGTGTTCGGTCTCTATCCCGCGAACAAGGCCGCCAAGATGAAGCCCATCGACGCGCTCCACTACGGCGGATAATTTGCTTTCCCCGGAGGGGGAAGGAAAGTACGCCAAAATATTTAGTACTCTGTTAAATCTAAAATTTTGCATTATAACTTAACGTCAAATTCGTAGGGCGGGGGGGGTGCGACCCCCCCAAAACCCGATTTTTAGGAACATTAACGCGGGGGCCCATCCCCCCCCCCACCGATTGTGTTGGGTAGAAAATATTAT
>JAUNND010000030.1:11104-27768 GCA_030531595.1 Eubacteriales bacterium
GACAATTTCGTCGGGGGGGGGCTGGGCTCCCGCCGAAACGCCGGTTTTTGCTAACCTTTAGGGGGGGAGCCGACCCCCCGCCCTACGGATTGACTTGAGACGAATATATAAGTTTTAGAGGTTACAGAATTTTAGCTTAGGAATTGATTCACATGAAAAAGAAGAAACCGTTCTGGAAAATACTTTTATATATTCTTCTGATAATCATTGTTGTTCTGATGGTCGTGCTGCCGTTCATGATCGAGGCGGCGACCAATGCGGAGGGCGACAACGCAAGCATCCTCTCTGTCCGTGCGGAGAAGAAGAATATAGAAAAAAACATCTCCGGCACCGGCATGCTCGCGGATGAAGAGGCCGTTGAGATCGAGCTGCCCTACGGCGTGGAGATCACGAAGTATCTGGTGGACAACAACGATTTCGTCACCGAGGGTACGCCCCTTGTAGCGGTGGACAGAGTCGGTGTGATGAACGCCATATATGAGTATCAGGATGATATGAGCTACGTTGAAGAGCAGATGCGCCTCTACACCGACAACGGCGCGTCAAGCTTTCTCACGACCTCTGCAAAGGGACGTGTAATGGAGCTCTACGCCGAAGTGGGCGATTCCATCAGCGATGTGATGCTCGAACACGGAGCGCTCGCCGTAATATCCCTTGACGGTCTGATGGCGGTGGATGCAAAGGGTCTCGACGCATACCCCGTTGGCAGTACGCTCTATGTGGCGGACTCGGGCGGCGGTATCGTTCCCGGGCGCATCGAAAGCCGCAAGCAGGATATCTCGGTCATAACGCTCAACCAGGAGGGTGAGACCTCGGGAGATCATGTGGAGATACTGGACGGGGAGTTCAACGTCATTTCCGAGGGCACGCTGTACGTCCACTCCGCGCTGAAGATCAGCGGATACAGCGGCACGATAGAGGCGGTTCACGTTGTCGTCGATCAGGATCTGGCGGTCGGACAGACCGTGTTCACATATACCGGCAACCCTGCGACTGCCGAGTACGGCGTGTACGCCGCCCGTCACCGTGAGCTGGAAGAGCTGACGGAAAAGCTCTTCAAAATGTATACCGACGGCACGATAAACGCCCCATGCACAGGACTCGTCACGGGCATCGATGAAGATGCCGCGGCGGAGCTTCTGGCGGCAAAGGTCGGGGAAAAAGCGCATCTTGACTTTCTGAAAAGCACATCAATTACACCTGAGCTCATGCTTTTGGCAGATGAAGAGGGTAAAATTCCGACAGAGAATTATTTCAGAGTCGGTATTATTACATCATATACGGTAAATGAGGACGCGACCGGTCAGTTTAAATACAAGCTTTCAAAAGAAACCTTCTCAAGCGAACAGGAGGTAATTCAGTTCCTGCAGTCCGAGTCCGGCGAATATGACAGTATCTCAGAGCCGATGAGCTTCCCGGGCTACTCCATAAAGGCGGAAAACATTTCGCTGAATGCGCCGATCATATTCAGCTATTCCGGAGGTTCTGCCGAAGTGTCCGGTGCCTCTGTTTACAGTGCTTCCGGCAGTTCCATACCGAGCGGTATGAGCTTGGGAGGCATGAGCTTCGGCGGTTTCTCCGCCGGCGGCACGGCGGCTGCGGCGACCCATGAGTATTACTCCACCAAGACCACAAAGCCGCTGTCGGTCGTCCCGCAGGACACCGTGACCGTGGACATCACTATCGACGAGCTGGATATCCTCTCCATCGAAAGAGGGCAGTCCGCGCTTGTGACGCTGGACGCGCTCGCGGGGCAGTCCTTTGAGGGCGTGATCACCGACATCGGCGTCTCCGGCAGCAACAGCGGCGGCAACAGCAAATATTCCGCCGAGGTGACTTTGAAACGCGCCCCCAACATGATCGCCGGCATGAACGCCACCGCCAACATCACCATCTCCACGAAAGAGGCCGTCCTGACCGTTCCGGCGGAGGCGATCGTGGAGGATGGCGCAAGGAGCTTTGTATATACCGGCTACGATGAAAAAGAGGAGCTCCTTATCGCTCCCGCGGACATCACGACCGGCGCTTCCGACGGCATAAACGTGGAGGTTCTCAGCGGATTGACCGAGGGGCAGGAGGTCTGGTACACCTACTACGACAAGCCCACCATCAGCTTTGATTTCCCCGGCTTCGGATAATCGGATAGAATAAAGCGGCTGCAGTATGTTACTGCAGCCGTTTTTACGCTGTTGCGCTATATATGCTCACCGGGATAAAGCTTTGATTCCACCACCATGAGTATCCCGCTTTTACAGCTTATGACGATCTCATCTTTTACCCACACGTTGCTGACGCCTATTGGGAAGCGGTTCGTGATATTCAGACCGTCGCACTCGAATTTGGCGCCTTCGATCGAAACCCCCGTGCAGACATCGGAAAGGGAAAAGCAGGAGAACGAACAGCCTTCCCGCCGGGGAAATGACATACGGCGGGCGGGGAAAACGGTGATGCGCGTATCGGGCGAGCAGATGCGGGCGACCGCACCGGCTCCCGCCGCAAAGGTAAGAGCCTGAATATTGGCAAAGGCGTGGTCGAATCTGCCGCCGAGAGCGCAGCAGATGAATATCTGCCGGAAGCCCTTTTCAAGCGCATGGCGCACGGCGAGCATCGTATCGGTATCATCCTTCATGACGGGGTGGACATGAACGGCGATATCCGTGTCCGGCTGAGAGGATGAGTCGAAATCGCCGATGACGACACTCGGGGTCACGCCCATTCTTCGGGCATACTCATAGCCGCGGTCGCAGGCGATGATATAGTCGAAATAAGCCGCCTCGGAAGGGAGCGGAGAAAAATCTCCTCCCGAGATTATGAGACATTTATTATCGGTTTGCAATTATCTTCACGCTTTCAAGAGGTTTTCTCACGGCGGGCACCGTAAGGAGAATGACGGTCACGAGCGCTTCGGAGAAGATATAGACGGCATTATATGCCATGGAGTACGGCAGAGGCGACCAGCCGTCCCACGCGGTCATTCCGAGAGAGACCCAGATCATTCCTGCGACCGTGGCCATGATCCAGCGGAGAAGCACGGCAAGGATGTAGCCCTTTATGAGACCGTTGTTTGCATTTCTTAAAAGCCCCGCGAGTCCCATCACGCTGAATGCCAGAACATAATCAAAAAGAAACTGGAGAAACGAAACATAATAGGGGCTGACGATGAATACCAGCATCCCGTAGAGAAGACCGCACACAGCCCCCGCCGGAACGCCGAAAAACCACGCGGGCAGAACCACAAACAGCAGCGAGCACAATGTTATATCGCCGCCGAACGGGAATGTGAAAACACGTATAAGACTGAGCACAAAGGCAAGCGCCGTACAGACGGCACAGTAGCTTAACTTCTTGGCAGACATAAAAAAATCCTCCCTGTCTGTCGGGAAGGAAAAAAGAAACGTTTCCTCCGCAGGCATTATCCTGATCAGGTATGAGGGTACCGGCGCTTCCGTTCACGCCGTCTCAGCCGGGAAAGACCCAGCACCCCTTATATTGAATTGCATTTCCATTATAGGCTTTCAAAAAAACGCTGTCAACGGGAATTTTGCCGATTTTACACTTCTCCCCTGGCTGAAGAATTCCCAATTTTGCACGGCTGGGCAGAGCAACCGCCGTAACGTCACAGAAGCTCCGGCTTTTCGGCGGGAGCAAGCCCCCGCCCTACGCTTCAAGGCGTTTTTTATAGGAAAACTCACAGCCGCAGTATAGCTGCTGATAGATATGGTGCTCCTGCGCAAGCTGCTGTGACCGCTCCTCGCCGCCGCGCTTTTTAAACTCCGACGGCAGCCACGGCACCTCAAATTCCTTTGCGCAGTCCTCGCCCACGGCGTTTATCAAAACGGCGTTTTTGTGGCGCGACACCGTCAGCGTCGAGCAGAAATATTCAAAGCCGCGCTCTTTGGCGATCCTCGCGGTCTCTCCAAGCCGCAGCCGGAAGCATCTTTCACAGCGGCTGCCGCCCTCGATCTCGTCCTCAAAGCCTCTGACAGCCTCGTAATACTCCCCGCTCCTGTGCTCGGCAAAAATGATCTTTACCGTGTCTTTAAGCCCCATGCGCTCGATGATCTGCATCTGCGCCTCATAGCGTCTGTCAAATTCCTCCTTTGGGTAGAGGTTGGGGTTGTACCACAGGACGGTCACGTCAAAATACTCCGTCAGATATTCCAGCACGGAGCTTGAGCACGGTCCGCAGCAGCTATGCAGCAAAACGGTGGGCTTTCTGCCGTTATTCTTTTCAATTATCCTGTCCAGCTCCCGCCGGTAATTTCGTCTGTTCATACATACAATATATCACAATACTTCAAAAGTGAAAAGTGTAAAAAGCTAAGCGTTGCGAAAATAAAAGATTTCTGCTATAATCCCTTATCATCAATCTTCAAAAGGAGAACCCAATTGAAAACCATCAGTGAGATCATTGCCGGAGAATTAAACCGTGAGGTAAGCCACGTTGAAAACGTCATCGCTCTTTTGGACGAGGGCAACACCATCCCCTTTATCGCCCGCTACCGCAAGGAGCTGCACGGGGCAATGGACGACACCGCTCTGCGTACCCTTCAGGAGCGTCTTGAATACCTCAGAAACCTGAACGAGCGAAAGGAGACCGTCAAGAAATCCATTATCGAGCAGGAGAAGATGACCGAGGAGCTTGAAAAAGCCATTGACGATTGCGAAACTCTCGCCGCTCTTGAAGATATTTACCGTCCCTACAAGCCCAAACGCCGCACCCGCGCCACCATAGCAAAGGAGAAGGGCTTGGAGATGCTGGCAAACGCGCTGTTTGCCCAGACTCCCGACCTGCCGGAGCCGGAAATTCTCGCCGCGGACTACGTGGACGCCGAAAAGGGTGTTGAAACCGTTGAGGATGCCCTCGCCGGTGCCTCCGACATCATCGCCGAGATGATCTCCGACGATGCCGCCATAAGAAAGACTCTGCGCGAGTTCATTTCGAAAAATGCTCTGCTTGTCTCCTCTGCCGATACCGAGGAGGACTCCGTTTACCGGCTTTACTACGATTTTTCACAGCGCATAGATAAGCTGCAGGGGCACCAGATACTCGCCGTAAACCGAGGCGAGAAGGAGGGATTTTTAAAAGTCTCCGTGGAGCTTGACAGAGAGCTTGCTTTGCAGAAGCTCCGCCGCGCCGTTATAGTCCCGGGTAGCAGAGCCATGAGCTTTGTCCGCTCCGCCGCCGAGGACGCTTACGACCGCCTTATATGGCCGTCCATGGAGCGCGAGACGAGAAACACCCTCACCGAACAGGCAAACGAGGGCGCGATAAGAATGTTCGCTCTCAACCTCAAGCCCCTGCTCATGCAGCCGCCCGTGAAGGGTAAGGTCACTATGGGGCTTGACCCCGGCTACGCCCACGGCTGCAAGGTGGCGGTCGTTGACGGTACGGGCAAGGTGCTCGACACTGCCGTTGTATACCCCACCTTCTCCGAGGGGCGCAAAAAGGAGGCTATCCGCACTCTGTCAGCCATGATAAGAAAATGGGGCGTTGAGCACCTCGCCATCGGCAACGGCACCGCCTCACGCGAGACCGAGCAGATGGCTGTGGAGATGCTTTCCGAGCTGGGCGGCGGTCAGTCCTACGCCATGGTCAACGAGGCGGGCGCATCGGTCTACTCCGCTTCAAAGCTCGCCGCCGAGGAATTTCCCGACTACGATGTAAATCTGCGCTCCGCTGTTTCCATCGCCAGAAGACTACAGGATCCGCTTGCGGAGCTTGTTAAAATAGACCCGATGGCTATCGGCGTGGGACAGTATCAGCACGATATGCCGCAGAACAAGCTTGAGGAGACCTTGAGCGGCGTGGTAGAGGACTGCGTCAACGCGGTCGGCGTGGATATAAACACCGCCTCTCCGTCGCTTTTGCAGAGAGTATCGGGGCTTAATAAAACGACCGCCAAAAATATCGTCCTCTACCGCGAGGAAAACGGTATTTTCACGTCCAGAAAGCAGATAAACAAGGTGCCGAAATTAGGTCCGAAGGCATTTCAGCAGTGCGCGGGCTTCCTGCGTGTTCCCGAGAGCAAACAGGTTCTGGACAACACCGGCGTTCACCCCGAAAGCTATGAAGCCGCGGAAATGCTTCTCACGCTGTGCGGCTATACGCTTGAGGATGTCACCGCCGGAGGTCTTGCTCTGCTGCCTTCAAAGATAAAGCTCATCGGTGAAGAAAAAATCGCTTCGGAATGCGGCGTGGGCGTTCCCACTCTCAGTGATATTGTCGCGGAGCTGATGAAGCCCGGGCGCGACCCCCGCGACGAGCTGCCGCCGGTGCTGCTGAGAAAGGATGTTCTTGAAATCAAGGACTTAAAGCCCGGCATGGAGCTGATGGGCACCGTGCGAAACGTCATAGACTTCGGCGTTTTCGTGGACATCGGCGTACATCAGGACGGACTTGTGCATATCTCGCAGGTCTGCGATAAATTCATCCGCCATCCGAGTGAAGCGGTATCCGTGGGCGATGTCGTCAAGGTGGTCGTTTTAGAGGTCGACGAAAAAAAGCACAGGATATCGCTGTCAATGAAGCAGGCGGCAAAATGAGCGAAAAACGGAGGTTTGTATGTCGGAAAAGCTGAATGTCTGTCTAATAAATGACTCCTTCCCGCCGGAGATAGACGGAGTTGCAAACACGGTGACAAACTATGCCTCCATAATAAACGGCTCTTTAGGATACGCCTCGGTCGTAACGCCCGCTCACCCCGAGGCGCATGACGAGCTGTTCGATTTTCCTGTCGTGCGCTATCCGAGCATAGATATGACAAAGCAGGTGGGCTACTACGCCGGATTGCCCTTTTCCCCCGACATTATGCGGCAGCTTTCCGAAAAGCAGTTCGACATAATTCACACCCACTGTCCCATAACCTCCACAATGATAGCCCGTATGCTGCGCGACAGAGCAGACGCGCCCGTTGTCTTTACCTATCACACCAAGTTCGACATCGACATAGCCAACGCCGTAAAGGGAAAGCTTTTGCAGGAGGGAGCGGCAAAGCTGCTTGTTGAGAACATCTCCGCCTGTGACGAGGTATGGACGGTCAGCCGAGGCGCAGGCGAAAACCTCAGGAGCTTAGGCTTTCAGGGCAAATACCGCGTAATGCCCAACGGCGTGGATCTTCCGAAGGGTCGGGTGTCAGATGAGCTGATAGAGAAAGCGACTGCGGGGTTTGACCTGCCGGAGGGCGTGCCGGTATTTCTGTTCGTGGGACGCATGATGTGGTACAAGGGCATCGGGATCATACTGGACGCGCTGAAAACACTGGATGAAAACGGTCAGGACTTTCGCATGGTGTTTGTCGGAGGCGGCGGAGATAAGGACGGAATAACAGAATATACCGAAAAGCTCGGACTTGGCGGAAAGGTGCTGTTTTCCGAGCCGATACATGACAGAAGCCTTATAAGAGCGTGGTACTGCCGCGCAGACCTTTTCCTTTTCCCCTCCACCTTTGACACAAACGGTCTTGTTGTGCGTGAGGCGGCATCGTGCGCTCTCGGAAGCGTGCTCATAAAGGGAAGCTGTGCCGCCGAGGACGCCGAAGACGGTGTAAGCGGCTTTCTCATTGAGGAAAACGCCGAGGCAATGGCTGAGAAGCTTGCTCTGCTGTGCAAAAACCGTGAAATGATGGCACAGGTCGGAAAAGGTGCACAGGACAGGCTTTATATGTCGTGGGAGGACTCCGTAAAAACGGCATACAGCCGGTATTTTGATGTTATCGACAACTACAACAGATGCCTTTATCCGCCTCACAGGACATTTTCTGACGATATGTTCCGCGTGATGGCGGAGTCTTTAGGCTCCTTCAGCCGCGCAAAGCAGCTTCGCCGCGAGCACCTTGAGGAAATAAAAGAGCGCACCGAAAAGCTCCGTGCGGGCAGCGAGGATATCGCCGACGACATGAAACAGCTCCTTATCGAGCTGGAGCTTGGCAGGGAGTATCTGAGGATGAACAGGGAATACACTCTCCGACAGATACAAAACCGCATTGACGAGCTGAACGAACGGATAGACAGATTTCTGTAATGCTTTCGCCTCCCCTTTCGGGGAGGCGAAGTGCTTGGGAACCGCTGATTAATTCGCCGAGAGCAGATGCCGAAGGTGAATTGTTCAGCGGTTCCCTTATTCACCCTTATATTTTTTCCTTGTGGCAAGCCCGCCGCGCATATGCCGTTCGGCCTTATTTATGTCGAGCAGCGTGCGCACCTGCGCATACAGCGCGGGATTTATTTTTGAAAGTCTCTCGGTGACGTCCTTATGCACGGTCGATTTGCTGATGGAAAATTCCTTTGCGGCAGCTCTGACGGTGCTTTTGTTTTCAATGATGTATAAAGCCACATCTGCGGCCCGCTCTTCTATGCTGTTATACATATCACCACTCCATACTCTCTTTGTGAGAATATATGAGAGGCAAAAAGCAGGTATTCCTCTGTTGCGCATTGAAAAAAGGTATGTTATAATAATTTGATAAAGAAGTGAGAGGACTCCGGCAATGACTGAAATATTCTACTGGTCCAACCGTATTCTGGCCGCTCTCGGAGAGGTGATCATCATCCCCGTCGGGATAGGTATGCTTTTCTTTCCCAAGGACAGAAAAGACGGTTTTATCTCGTATATCATGGGGCTGTTCGCGGAGCTTACTCTGTTTGAGCTTATATATCTCCCGTGCTTTTTCCTTGATGTATCCTTTTCCGGTCTGACGGCTGTTTTTCAGGTGCTTGCCGCGGGCATGGCACTGGGAGGCTTTCTTCTGGCATATAAATACAGAAGCCCGATACACAAAGAAAAAACTCCCCTTTCCTCCGCAGAGAAGACTGCGGTCATTATCGGCGCTATCGTCGTGGTGTATCAGTTTGCAAGAGTCACCTTCGGTGCAGGCACATGGAACATAGACGACGGCTGGTATTTAGCGATAGCGAACAACGCCATTGAAAGCGACAGGGTACTGCGCTTTGATGTTGTCACCGGTCTGCCCCTTGACTATTCCGGCGCGATAAAGGAAAATGTTGAATACATATTCTCGCCATGGCCGCTGTTCTGGGCGACCATAGCCAGAGTTACAGAGATAAAGATCACGGCGCTTATGCGCTCTGTCCTCCCCGGCGTATTCATCATCCTTTTCTATATGCTCGTATACCGCTTCGCGCTGTTTATTTTCGGAAACAACCGTGAAAAAGCCCTGATCGCGGGAACTTCTCTTGCGGTGTTTTTTGAGATAACGGGCGTTGCCATGAACGTATCCCACACATGGATGCTGTGCTATCCGTGGATGGGCAAGGGCTTCGGACCGAGCATTATCTGTCCTGCCGTACTGCTGCTGTTTCTCATGACCGAGGAGGAAACCGACTCCCATAGGCGGCGGCTTCTCTGGTTGGGTGTGTTCCTCGGAAATGTCGCGGGCTGTGTCGCCGCTTCGAGCTGCGCCGAGCTGAACCTCCTTGCTCTGGGCTGCTGGGGTCTTTCCTATATTATCCGCAGACGGGATCTGTCGGCACTTTGGAAGCTGGCGCTTTGCGTGCTGCCGAGTATGGCGCTGACAGCGTCTCATGTGCTTTTATAGGAGGGTATGAAAATGCTTGAGATTATTAAGAACATCACCTCCGAGACACTTACCGTGTATTCTGCCGCGACACTTGGCGGAAAGCTTTTCATTCCCTTTTTTATCTGCTGTATCTATCTGCTGGTCGATCGCAAAAGCGAACACGACCGGGCAAGGGCATATCTGCTCTATCCCTCGCTGATACTCATGGTTATCATTTTCAACCCCGTGCTCATACATTTTTTGTATAAATATATAGGCGTTGAAGAAAGAATAGTGCGTATCTTCTGGCCTCTGCCGATCGGGATGACCTGCGTCTACTGTCTGGTGCACTTTCTGAGCCGGGCGGATAAGCGCTGGAAGAAGCTCGTTATGGTGCTTGGCGCGGCGTTCATGCTGCTGCTGTGCACGGAGTTTACCCATTCGGGAATTTCGTATTCCCGTGCGCTTAATGTCGAAAAGATGCCCAAGGGGACAAAAGAGGTCTGCGACGCGATCTATGAGCTGAACCTCCATGAGCCTTCGGACGCAGTGATGACCGAAAACCTGTTTTACTGGGTCAGACAGTACAATTCATCTATCCGTATGCCGTACATCCGCGATGCAAAGCATTGGTACACCGAGGACGGAAGGCTTGACCTTGATATAATGGGAAAAACAGGCAGCGAGGGCAGCTGCAAATACGCCGTTTTGAACAGTGACGAGCCCACCGTGGGCAGTCTTGAGGACTACGGTTTCGAGCTGATAAAGACCATCGAGGGGCAGGATTCGTTCTATTTTCTTTATCGCTCCGCGGAATGACCGTATTTGTCCGAAAAATCGGTATTTCTGCCGAAATGTGTTAAATTACATTGAATAGTATTCGCTGACAGGAGCAACATATCCATGAGAATGAGAAAAAGACGCAATCTGTCTCCGCGCATGGAAAAATGCGCAGAGCTTCTGATTGCCGACGGGTTTGAGAACAAGGGAAAATGGCGCGAGCTTTATCCCGAATATGATAACATTTATATTGAATTGGGCTGCGGCAAGGGTCGTTTTACCGCCGATACAGCCGAAACCATGCCTAAGACGCTGCTGCTGGCCGTAGAGCTGGTGGCGGACTGCATGATAGTTGCCATGGAGCGTATCAAAGAGCGCGGCATAGAAAATGTCCGTTTTATAAACGGCGACGCCAAGACGCTTGCCGAGCTGTTTGCCGAGGGTGAGGCCGACAGAATATATATAAATTTCTGCGACCCCTGGCCGAAAAGCCGCGACGCGAAATTCAGACTCACCGCGCCCTCGTTCCTGCGTATCTATGCGGATGTTCTTCCCTTGGGCGGTCAGATCCATTTCAAGACCGACAACACGCCTCTTTTCGACTGGTCGGTCGAGCGCATGAGTGAAGAGGGCTGGGTATTGAGCGAGGTCACGCACGATCTGCATAAGGACGGTCAGTGCGGCATAATGACTGACTATGAAGCAAAATTCACCGCCGAGGGCATGAAGATAAACCGCCTTGTGGCGACAAAAACCGAAAAGACTCTGACTACCGCCGCCGGTACTCCCGCAAGACTGCGCAACAGCTCCCTCACCGACGCGAGAGGCTATGAGCAGAGCGTGCAGGTAAACGCGCAGAAAGAGAGGGCGTGAGCATGAGATTTATTTCGTGGAACGTCAACGGTCTGCGTGCCGTTATGAAAAAGGGCTTTGAGGAGGCATTTTATGCCCTGAACGCGGATTTTTTCTGTTTACAGGAGACTAAATTGCAGGAGGGTCAGATAGACCTCTCCTTTGACGGCTATGAGAGCTACTGGTGCTATGCCGAGAAAAAGGGCTACTCCGGCACCGCGATATTTACGAAGCACACTCCCCTTTCCGTAAGCTATAACCTCGGTATTCCCGAGCACGGCACCGAGGGGCGTGTCATCACGCTTGAATATGAGGAATTTTATCTTGTCTGTGTCTATACTCCCAACGCACAGGACGAGCTGAAAAGGCTTGACTACCGTATGCGCTGGGAGGACGATTTCCGCGAATATCTGATGAAACTTGACGCGAAAAAGCCCGTCATAGTCTGCGGCGACATGAATGTCGCCCATGAGGAAATAGACCTTAAAAATCCGAAAACGAATATCGGCAACCCGGGCTTTTCCTATGAGGAGCGCTGCAAATTCACCGAGCTTCTTAATTCGGGCTTTACAGACTCCTTCCGTTCCCTATACCCCGATAAGCATGACGCCTACTCATGGTGGAGCTATCGGGCGGGCGCGAGAGGCAGAAACGTAGGCTGGCGCATTGATTACTTCGTGGTGTCCGACAGGATAAGGGAGAATATTAAAGACGCCTATATCTTCCCCGAGGTCACGGGCTCCGATCACTGCCCCGTGGGGCTTGATATGTCATGGTAAAAATAGGAAATGTTGAAATAAACGGCTCGTTTACTCTCGGTCCCATGGCGGGCGTGACCGACTTTGCGTTCAGAGGTGTATGCAGAGATCTCGGCGCGGCACTGACGACGACCGAGATGGTCAGCGCAAAAGCGCTTGTATATAAGGACGAGAAGACAAAGGCGCTGCTTTATATACCCGAAAGCGAGCATCCTTCAGCCGCCCAGATATTCGGGCACGAGCCGGAGGTCATGGCGGAGGCGGCGCAGCTTGCACTTGAAATATCCCGTGCGGATATTATCGACATCAACATGGGCTGTCCCGTGGGCAAGGTGGTAAAATCCGGCGACGGCTCGGCGCTGATGAAAACGCCGGAGCTTGCGGGAAAGATAATAGAGGCTGTCTCCAAAGCCGTTGAAGTACCGGTAACGGTGAAGTTTCGCAAGGGCTGGGACGGCGGGAACGTAAACGCCGTTGAGTTTGCAAAGATATGTGAGCAGTCGGGTGCTGCCGCCATCGCCGTACACGGCCGCACGAGAGTGCAGATGTACGCCGGACACGCCGACTGGGACATAATAAGGGATGTAAAAAACGCCGTTCATATCCCCGTGACGGCAAACGGCGATATATTCACGCCCGAGGACGCCGTTCATATACTCCGCTATACCGGCTGCGATCTCGCCATGATAGGCAGAGGAAGCTTCGGAAACCCGTGGCTGTTTGCACAGGCACAGTCGGCGATAGACGGAAAGGATATCCCGCCGCTGCCGCCTCTTTCGGAGAGAATGGACACGGCACTTTCCCAGATAGAGCGGTTAAGCGAGCGCATGGGAGAGCGGGCGGCGTGTTTAGAGGCACGGCATCAGCTCCCGTGGTATCTGCACGGAGTGGCTTATTCAAGCTATTACAGACAGCAGCTCGTGCACGTGGACACGCTTGAGGATATAAGAGCGGTAATAGCGGGAGTCAAAAAGGATTTAATATAAATTCATTGATTTTAATGAATAATGAAAGATGAATATTGAATAATTAATAATACCTTTGTAAGGGGGGAAGACGTATGACCAGAGAGCAGGAAGCGGTCGTCATTCGAAAAGTACTTAACGGTGACACCAACGCTTACGAAGCCCTCGTCAGGGAATACGAAAAAAATGTCTATAATCTGGCACTGCGAATGACCGGAAACAGCGAGGACGCCTATGATATGTCCCAGGAGGCATTTATCAAGGCATACAATTCACTCACAGCCTTCCGGGGCGACAGCAAATTTTCGGTCTGGCTTTACAGGATCGTCTCCAATGTCTGCCTTGACTTTCTCAGAAGCCGCAACCGCAGACCGACGTCATCACTGTCGGTGGAGAACGACGACGGCGAGGAAGTCGAGCTTGACATCGCCGATGAGGAACAGACTCCGGAAAAGCTTCTGGAAAGAAGCCTTACCCGGGACGCGGTCAGACGGGGTCTGCTGTCCCTGCCCGATGACCACAGGCAGATCCTTCTGCTCAGAGAAATTGAGGGACTTTCTTACGATGAAATATCGGAAGCACTCGGATTAGAGGTGGGTACAGTGAAATCAAGAATTTTCAGAGCCAGAAAAAAACTATGCGCTTTTCTTGTCAGGGACGGGAACATTCCCGATTATATCTCGTCAAGCAACCAGAGAGGAGGTGATCTGTCATGAGCGAATGCGAACATTATCAGGAGCTTATCAGCCGTATGCTGGACAAAGACCTGAGCAGAAATGAAGTACTTGCCGTGATGGAGCACCTGGATCACTGCGAGGAATGTGCCGCAATGTATGAGGTATTTTCCGCGCTGTCAGATACAGTTGCAGAGGATATGGTCGAGCCTCCGAAGGAGCTTGCCGAGGATGTAATGGCGAATATTCGCCGCAAGGAAATCAGGGAAAAAAATATGAGAACGAAAAAGCAGTTGAAAACCATCGTTGCCGCTGCCGCGTGCGCTGCCGTGCTTATTGCGATCGTAGGCGGTTTCTCGATCATCAAGAACAGCAGAAGCAAGAATGTGATGTACGAGAGCCGCGTAAATGTGGATAAAAAATCGGCCGCCGCATCAAGCGACGATGTGAGCGTCAATTCCGTTGTTGGAGAGACGCCCGAGATCAGTGAGAATGTTCTTGCGCCCGTCGTCACGGACAGCGGATACACGATGCCGCCCATCCAGTGGTCCGAGAACGCCAAGAGCTCATCCGCCACGTCGTATATCGTCACCCCCACGCCCAACTATAATTCGGGAAGCGACTATTACGGTTATCAGCAGTACCAGCAGCAATATCAGCAGCAGTACCAGCCGACTCCCGTACCCACCCCCAATCAGACGCCCACCTTTGTGCAGACTGCCGCTCCCACCCCTGTCTACGGAAGCGGTGTGACGGTCATTCAGCAGCCGAGTCCCGCTCCCGTGGAAACGGCGGCGCCGACGCCCACTCCCCAGCAGTCAAAGCTCCCCATGTTCATGCATTCCGCGCCGACTCCCACACCGACTCCCACCGCAGAACCCGTAAATGCGATCGAGTATGTGTCGGATGCATATAACGATTCCGATGAATTTGTTACCTCCTTTGACCTGACTAAATACGATACAGGGCACTTCATGGGCGTCATCAAGGGCAGCATCGCCATTGAAGAGGACATCGGCAGCGCCGTTCCCGGCAGCACCGCAGCGGCTCCCGCTTACGGTGACACATGGGACTCCATCCTTCCCAGAGACAAAGCTCCTGCTCGCGCTGACATATTCTTCTACGTAGAAAATTCTGTGGTAAAGCAGCTCGAGGTCAGAGCCTATGACGATGGTGTCTTCCTTGTTTACAATGACGAAAACGGTCAGCCCGTATGTGAATTCATGCCTTACAGCACCGCACAGTATAAAGCTCTGCTCGTGACATACACTCTGGCTGAACCTGAGGTCTCGGCAGAAGAGCTTGAAGCTCAGCGTCTGGCCGAGGAGCAGAGACTTGCCGAAGAAGCAGAAGCTCAGCGTTTACCAGAAGGCCTTCAATGATCGCTGCAGGAGCACCGCCGGAAACGAGGTGATCTCATGAACAAGCAGGTCATGAAAGACTTCGACACGGGTCGCGTACCGATCGAGCGGCTGGTGGCACTGCTCCAGACATTCACACTGAAGCATTCAGCCAGGCAGCTCGCAGACATACTCGAGCGGGCTGAGAACAATCAGTCATCATACAGAGAGTTCCTGCTCGATCTTCTGGAAACAGAGGTCAAGGGCCGCAATGAGAGGAGGCGTAAGCGCAACTATTCAGCTGCTCACTTCCCTCCGAACCCGAAGCCGATCGAGCTGTTCGATCCGGCTGAACTGGAATCCGGAATCACTGTCGGTCAGATCAGGCAGCTGAAGGAACTCAACTGGATAGATACCAACGCCAACATTGTCTTCGCCGGGCCTCCCGGGCTTGGCAAGACGATGCTTGCGACCGGACTCGGGCTTGAAGCCATCAATTCGGGCTACACAGTCTGCTTTGAAAGGATGGCGAACTTCGTCAAGATCCTCGACAATGCTGAGACCGAGAGAAGCGCGGGCTTCAGGCTCAGGAACATAAAGAAGGCTCAGCTGGTGATCATAGATGAGATCGGCTACACACCGATCAGCCGCGCTCAGGCCAACCGCTTTTTTACTTTCATCAGTGACACCTATGAGACACGCTCTATGATCTTCACTACCAACAAGGAGATCACGGAGTGGGCTGAGATGATGGGAGATCCCGTTCTTACCACAGCCATGCTGGACCGGATACTCCATCACGCATCATGCTTCTCGTTCAGGGGTGAGTCTTACCGGCTCAAGCACCCTGAGATGCTGATCGACTGAGAAAATATGCTGTTTTCAAAGTACACGTAGAGGTTTACCCTACCTCTGCCTTACCGGAGAAAATACTCCTGACCGCGGGGAGAAAATTCTTCTTACCGGAGGAAGAAATTTTTGCTTACCTCAGCGAGAAATTTCTGCTTACCCTACCGGGAAAATTCTGCTTGACTTTCGCAAGCCAGGAAAAAGAAACTCTTCCCGGAAGAACAGATTTTCTGTACGTCCACCCTGTATGACGCAGTGTGGTCAGGAAAGATTCCGCTTTCTCCGTTCGATCTTCCGGAAGCACTGTCCCGTAAGCACAGAAAAGATGCAAACCGCAAGAACAGGCGGGTTCTCGGCAAGAGTATCGATGAACGTCCTGAGGAAGCCATGATGCGGATTGTTTGTGGCCACTGGGAGATTGACACCGTTGTCGGTAAACGCTCCGGAAAGGAATCCGTCGTTCTCACTCTCGTGGAGAAGGTCTCGGACTTTTATCTGGCCATCAAGATTCCCGGAAAGGACTCTGCATCCGTAATGGCTGCAATGGAAGTCCTTAGAGAAGAGTATGGTGAAGAAAAGTTCCCAGAGATATTCAAAACCATTACTGCAGATAACGGCAGTGAATTTGAGACGTTATCCGATATAGAAGAATGGGGAGTTGGCATATACTTCGCTCATCCATATTCATCCTGGGAAAGGGCTCAGAACGAACGCCACAATCGTTTGTTCCGCAGGTATGTTCCGAAGGGAGTATCCATTGAAAACTACTCGGCAGAGCAAATCCTGTCATTTGCTGATGAGATGAATGCTATGCCCCGAAAACAGCTTGGATACTACACACCGGAGGAAATCTTTGATGAGTTTCTCGATCAGGTGTATTCAGTTTTCAAAGTTCGTGCTTCATAGCTATAACTTACTGTTCAAGTTG
>JAUNND010000031.1 GCA_030531595.1 Eubacteriales bacterium
ACAGCCACGGACGCCGATCTGATCATCATCTGCGATCCGGAATATAAAAGAATTCCCGTCAAAAAAATAACCTCACCCTGAGATCAGAGTGAGGCTATACTATTTCTGTCGTTCGGATCAAATTCTCACCATCGACAGTATCTGCAAATCGCGGAAAAATATGTGTGTATCTTTATAATTATCTCACAGCAGCGCAACTCCGGAGTCTCTGTCAAGATACACACGGCTGTTGGGAGTTCTTCTGAGGATCGTCGCGGGGCAGTCAGGTGCTATTTCACCCGTGAACATTCCGGTGACCGCCTTTGCCTTGGTCGCGCACGGAACGGAACAGAACAGATACTTCGCGCAGGTAAGGCCGGGGATCGTGACCGTGATCGCCTTATGAGGGACTTCATCTATGCAGGCAAAGCATCCGTCATTGAAAGCGATACGTCCGTTGTTCTTTGATCGCATAGTCAGTCACTTTTAAGTAAACGTTTGTTTACTTTCGTGTCGCCGTGGGGAACGGTCGGAACGGTCAAGACCGTTCCGACCGTTCCCTACGGCATTGGGTTTACATAATCATTATTTTATCCCCGTCAGGCTTATGGAAACGATCTCGCTGTCGCTCCCCACGCGCATCGGCATTCCCCACGCGCCTGCGCCGGAGGTGACGATCACGGTCGGCGAACTGTCATTCTCGCGGTACAGACCGTAGTCTACGGTAAACAGTCGTTTAGTGAAAAGGCTTCTGGGGAATATCTGCCCCCGATGTGTGTGACCGCAGAGAATAAGATCGACACTATTGGGATACTCGCCGATATGGGAGGGCGTATGGTCGAGAACGATCAGAGGAAGCTTTTCGTCCGCCCCCTCTATTGCCTTGTCAAAGCTTCCGCGCCTTATTCCGCCGTATCCGCCGAGGGCGTATTTAACTGACGGACTCAGATGTGTATGCGAACGGGCTACGGACAGAAACGCCAGTGCAGCAAGCACGGCGCAGAGTATTCCGAACCACAGTACGCTCACGCCCGGAAAAACCGCGTGAACGCACGGATAGAGCCGACAGCCGATATACAGATTTGTTATAAAGAAAATAAGCGCAATGAGGATCAGAAGGACTGCTCTTGAAAACATCATACGTCTTTCCTCTTTCAGCAAAAGGAGCTGTGCATCATCTAAATGCCGCAGCTCCTTTGATCTTTATTATCTGAATTTGCGGATTCGCTTCATCACATTGTTCTCTCCGCGTCCGAAATAATCGTGCAGCTTCAAAAACTCCGCATAAAGCTCATCGTATATCTCTACGTTTTCTCTGATCGGGTGATACACCGTGTCGCTTGTGCCGCCCATGGCATGAGAAGCTTCCACGACGCTGTCATATCCGCCGTTTTCCGCACCGGCGGCGCACGCGGCGAAGATGGCACTGCCCAAAGCGGGAGTCTGGCTTGAACGGGCAATCCTTATCTCCCTGTTGAGAACATCGGCGTAAATCTGCATAAACATTGGGTTTTTCTTTGAGATACCGCCGCAGGCAACAACATTTTTCACCGGCAGACCGTTTTCCTCAAAGCTGTCGACGATCCTTCTCGTGCCGTATGCCGTGGCTTCGATAAGGGCGCGGTATATCTCCTCCGGCTTTGTGGCTATCGTCATGCCGACCATCATGCCGGTCAGATCGTAGTCGCAGAGGATGGAGCGGTTTCCGTTCCACCAGTCAAGCGCCAGAAGTCCGCTCTGTCCGGGACGGAGCTTTTCCGCAAGCGAGGTGAGATACTGATTTTTCGTCATTCCCGCAGCCTCGGCGGCTCTTTCATAAGCGCCGGGCATACAGTTGTCCACGAACCATTTGAGGCTGTCGCCCACGCAGTTCTGACCGGACTCATAGCCGATCGTACCGGGGATAACACCGTCCTCGACAATTCCGCCGACGCCCGGGACTTCCTTTTCCTCGGAGCCGAGCATGACGTGGCAGGTGGAGGTACCCAATATCATCAGAAGGTTTCCGGAATCGGTCAGACCCATCGGCGGCATGGAGACGTGAGCGTCGATATTGGCTACCGCCACGGCGATGCCCTCGGGAAGTCCGGTAAGCTCCACTCCCCTCTTGTTCAGCTCACCCGCCTTTGTGCCGAGCTGACAGACATCACGGGAGAGCTTTTCGTCCACAACGTGCTCAAGCTTCGGGCAGAGAGACTTTAGGAAATCTTCTGAAGGGTAGCCGTCCTTCTTTGACCAGAAGGCTTTATATCCCGCCATGGAAAGCGAGCGTTTTTCCTGACCGCAGAGCTGCCATACCATCCAGTCGCCCGCCTCGATGAACTTCGCGGCGGCATCGTACAGCTCGGGGTCTTCAACCGCCGTCTCGTAAAGGCGCGGGAACATCCACGCCGGCGAGACCTTTCCGCCGTAGCGTTTCAGGAAGCTCTCTCCGCGCTCAACGGCTTTGGCCTCCATTTTTTCGGCATAGCTCTGTGTGCCGTGGTGCTTCCATATCTTTACCCATGCGTGGGGATCGTTCTCCCACTCCTTTTTCAGACAGAGGGGATAGAAGTCTGCGTCCACAGGCAGATAGGAGTTGCTCGTAAAATCGATGCCGATACCGACTATGTCGGTCAAATCAACGCCGGAGTCCTTCACGGCTCTGCGCACGGTTACTGAAAGTCCCTCAAGATAGTCCTGCGGATGCTGGAGGGCGTAATCGGGCGGGAGCCTTCTGCCGTTGGGCAGAGACTCGGACATGACGGCATGGGGATATTCATATTCGGCAACGGCAAGCTCCCTGCCGTCGGCCGCGTCGACCACGAGCGCACGGACGGACAGCGTACCGTAATCCAGACCAATCGTATATTTAGCCATGATTCACCTGCCGAATTACTCAATAAGAAGGGATTTTGTGAAGAACAGCTTATAGCCGTAATACAGCACATTGGGAGCGAGGGCGATGATCCATGCCAGAGTCATATTGGCCTCCTTGTCCATGATCCTGTACCCGGCGAAATAGATAAACCCGAGGAAAAATGCCCAGCCTACGACCATACCGAGTATGAAGAACAGGAGCTTTTTGCCCTTGCCGGCATTCTCGGGAGCTTTATTGACTATAAGCTCTTTGATGAAGTCGCGTATCTGACGCGCTCCCCAGAAAGCAATAACTAAAACAACAACATTCATCAGAAATTCTCCTTGTTGTGTCATAATGACGCGATGACCGACAGAAGCAGCCATACGCTTGATGCTAAAAAACAGACCATAGCGATAACCGTGCAGCGTTTATAGCTCGCCTCGCTCTTTTCCCGCAGATAAATCAGGAAAAGAAAGGCATAGATCAGCTCATGCCCGAAAAGGCACATCTGCGAGGCTATCTGATATGCGCCGCTATTGCGGAAAAAGAAAAGCAGAAGGGTCGAAAGGGCTTCAAGAAGAGCCATGACGCAGTGTATGCGGCACAGTCTCACCGCGCTTTCGGTAAAGCTGCAGTTTACATTGGCAAAATACAGCACGAGGAAGCCCTTTATCCAGTTGAGGAGCATCGGAATCGCTACCGTAAGCACCGCTACGGGAATATACACGGCAAAGTCCCCGCCGCCGAACTCATACCCCTGCGCCGGATCGATCACCGCCGTGAGGATGAGCACGAGCAGAAGCGGTATCTCGCAGAGAAACCACGCTCTCACCTTCGCTCCGTCAAGCAGCTTTTTAAGCTTCTCCATCACTCGCGGATGCGATTGCCCGTCTCTATGTCGAACAGGTGCGTTTTATCGGCGTTGAAGCGGAGAGTTATCTTATCGCCCGCCTCATAGAAGACCTGATCGGTGGTTGTGAGGTTCAGCAGATTTTCGCCGACACGGACGCTTATTCTGCGTTCATCGCCGAGGTCTTCATATATTGCCACGGGAATGGGAGTGCCGGAAGGCTCATTCTCACCGGCGATAAGCACGTCGACCGGACGGACGCCCAAAGTTACCGCCATGCCGTCTTTTACAACATGGTTGTATCTCTCGGGCACGGGAACATGGAGCTCACTACCCTCAAAGGTGAACATATATCCGCCGGCAACGGCCTTGATGGCGGAGCGGAGAAGGTTCATCGGAGGCTCGCCGATGAAGCCCGCGACAAAGACGTTCACGGGGTCGTCGTAGACCTCAAGCGGTGTACCGATCTGCTGTAAGCAGCCGAAGTCCATTATGGCAATTCTGTCTGCCAAGGACATTGCCTCCATCTGGTCATGGGTTACGATGATGGTGGTGCACTTTATCTCGTGGTGCATACGCTTTATCTCATAGCGAAGCTGCTGGCGCATCTTGCCGTCAAGGTGGGAAAGAGGCTCGTCAAGCAGCAGCAGACCCGGGCGGCGGACAAGGGCGCGGGCGATATTGACGCGCTGCTTCTGACCGCCGGACAGACCGAGGGGCTTCATTTCAAGCAGATCGTCGACCTTCATAAGACCGGCAACGCGCTCGACCGCTTCCTTGATCTCACTTTCGGGGATGTTCTTTGCACGCATATTGAATGCCAGATTGTCATACACCGTCAGAGGAGGATACAGAGCGTAGTCCTCAAAGGCGAGACCGATATTTCTGTCCTTGGGAAGCAGATCGTTAATTCTTGTATCGCCTATGTACATATCACCGGCGGTGATCTGCTCAAGACCGGCGATCATACGCAGAGTTGTACTTTTTCCGCAGCCGGATGGGCCGAGGATGCCGATAAACTCACCGTCTTTGCACTCGAAGGACAGATCCTTTACGGCAAAATCATTCTTTTTTGCTTTTTTGAACAGCTTTTTCTCGCTGTTGTCATAGCGTTTATAAATATGCTCAAGCTTTAATACTGCCATAAGACTCTTCCTCCTTTCATGCTTTCTTCAGACTGAGAATTTCTTCCCGGTTGTGTCTGGTGATAAACTGCTCGGTCTCGGCGTTGAAGTAGAGAACATTGTCGAAATTCATCTTTATATAGATAGCGCTGTCGAGAGAGGCATGGACGTCATTGGGGGCAACGATCCTGTACTGTGCGTTTTCAAGCTGGGCTGTGATGATCGTTTTGTTGCCGATGGGCTCAAAGGCGTAGATCGTACCGCCTACCCAGCCCTCGCCGCCTTCAAAGGAGAAGGAGATATCGTTGCCGCGGACGCCGACGTCGATCTTCTTCGCGCCGGACTTTTCAATATCCGCTCTGACGTCGTCGGGAACCTCCCAGCTTATGCCGCTGCCGACACTTGCAATACCTTTACCGTTTTCCACGCGGTATTCTGCGGGGACGATGTTGATCTCCGGCTCGCCGAAAAGCTTTGCGACGAACTCACTTCCGGGGGTATAGTACATTTCGCGTGCGGTGCCGAGCTGACGGATGTGACCCTTATCCAGAACCGCTATTCTGTCAGCAAGTGACATTGCCTCCATGTAGTCATGGGTAACGTAAATGGTGGTGGTGTTGAATGCCGACTGCATTTCCTTCAGCTCCGAGCGCATGGTGTGCTTGAGTTTAGCGTCAAGGTGGGCAAGCGGCTCGTCCATGAGGAACACATTCGGATTTCTGACAAGGCAGCGACCTATTGCGACACGCTGTCTCTGTCCGTTGGAAAGCTGAGAGGGCTTGCGCTCATAGTACGCGTCGATCCTCATGAGCTTTGAAATCTTGTCGATGGCTTCCTTAATTTCCGCCTCACTCTTTTTGTAGAGCTTTGAGCGGAGGGGGAACGCCATGTTGTCATAAACGCTGAGGTGGGGGTAGAGTGCGTAGTTTTCGAATACCATGGACACGTTTCTGTCCTGCGGCTCGATAAGGTTGACGATCTTGCCGTCGATCTTCACAAGACCCTCCTGCGGGAACTCAACACCGGCGATGCACTTCAAGGTCGTGGTCTTACCGGCGCCGGCAGGTCCGAAGAGGACGAAAAATTCATTGTCGGCAATATCGAGGGAAAGTCTGTCGATCGCTTTTACTCTGTCATACTGGCGTGTTACGCCTTCAAGCTCTATTCTTGCCATACTTACCCTCCTTATCCCTTGACCGCGCCGAAGCTCAGGCCGCGAACAAGATGCTTCTGGATGAACAGGCACGCGATGATCTCGGGGAGAATTGCGATGGTAGCTGCAACGGCGACCTGACCGTAGTGGACAGAGTCGGACGCGATGTAGCGCAGAGAGGTGATGGTGATGGTCTGCACGTTGAAGCCGGAGAGGATCAGCGGGAAGGTGAAGGAGTTCCACGCATAGATGAACGCCAGCAGAGCGGAGGAGACAAGACCCGGCTTTACCAGAGGAACGAGAATTTTGAAGAATATCTCATACCAGCGGTAGCCGTCGAGCTGAGCCGCCTGCTCTATCTCAACGGAGACATCCTCAAAGTAGCCGCGCA
Organism: Eubacteriales bacterium; assembly: GCA_030531595.1. Taxonomy (GTDB): domain Bacteria; phylum Bacillota; class Clostridia; order Oscillospirales; family Oscillospiraceae; genus Limivicinus. Next base: position 6,340 of record JAUNND010000031.1, read on the forward strand.
CGACCCAGATAAGCAGCGGCATCGTGATAAGCTGATAGACCCAGATAAGACCGAAGTAGGTGTCATAGAGACCGATCTTCTGGAAAATAAGGAACACGGGGAGAATGACGAGAATTTCGGGGGCGAACTTGAAGGAGAGAATGGTAAACGCCATGTCCTCCTTATTCTTGAAATTGTATCTCGCGAGACCGTATGCGGCGGGAACGCCCGCTACCACGGTCAGCAGCACCGCGCCGCCCGCGACAACGATGTTCTGTAAAAACGCCTTGAAATAGTCCGTGCCGATAAGGACGGCATGATAGTTCGCCATTGTGGGAGTGAAGCGGAAGACGGTGTTGTACATCTCCGCATCGCTCTTGAACGAACAGGTTACCATCCAGATGATGGGGAAAAGAGCGAAAATCGCAAAGACGATCAGCGCGAGGTTGCTGCCGATGAAGCCGAGGCAGTGTCCCAGCTTTTTATATTTCACGCCGGACTGAGCTTTGGCAAGTTCTTTGGTATCCATTTCAGCATCCTCCTTCTTACTGTATTCCGGCTGCCTGCTTTGTGAGCTGACGCTGACGGTTGACGATCAGCCGCGCCGAGACATTGACTATCGTCCACAAAACGAGCAGATATGGCAACGCTTTTGCCAATGACTGATAGGTAAAGCCGGTCAGATAGGCAGTAAGCGAAATATTCATAAGTGTATCTCCCGGGCCGCCCTTCGTAAGCGCGAAGATTATGCCGAATTCCTGCAGTGCCGCCATCAGACGGAAAAGCAGAGCTATGTACATAAAGGGCTTGAGCATCGGGAAAGTGAGAGTTTTGAAGGTGAACCATGTGCCCGCACCGTCTACCTGCGCCGCCTCAAAGGGAGATTTGGGCAGGGAGTTTATACCGGCGGAGACGAGCAGGATGACAAAGGGCATATTGACCCACGTGTCTATCAGAACGACGGTAAACATCGCCGTCTGCTTGCTTGCCGCCCACGGGAAGTTGAAGACACCTAAAAGGTTGAGGAACTTTTCCAGAACACCGACGCTGTTGGAGGTCATAAGCTGCCATACCAGAACAGCTATTGCGGGGGCTACCATCAGCGGGAAGGTGAACAGGACCTTGAGGATACGGGTAAACCAGTTGTCCGCCTTGAGAAGGAAGGCAACTATCGTGCCGAGTATCATCTGAATGCCGGTACAGTAGATCGCGTAGCGCAGCGTGACCGACAGAGCATGATAGAAGTCCTTATTGGAGAACATGGCTATCCAGTTTTTCAGAAAGACGAATTTTGTTGTGGGAAGCTTAAAGGAATAGTTCGTGCAGGACAGCGCAATGGCTGTGACGAAGGGGATCATAATACCGATAAGTATTATCAATCCCGGCAGAACAACATAATACGGACGGCGTCTTATCTTTGCCGGAATTTCGTTATAGTTTATTCCGTCCTGAACGCCGATATGGTCAGGTGTGGCCATTTGCAGCCCTCCTTGCTGTAGATGTGTAAATCAAGCTCATATTCGTAGGGCGGGGGCTTGCTCCCGCAGAAAAGCCGGAGCCGCTGCCATGCTGTGGCGGGAGCAAGCCCCCGCCCTACAGTTTTTCAAAGATTTAAATAAAAAAATAACTGACGCTTAAATGGAAAATGCGCCTGCCCTATTAGGCAGGACAGGCGCACTTTATGTTTAATTGGGGTTTACTTTACTCGCGGATATTAATAATCTGCCAGGTCGATGTAGTCAACAGCCTCGTTGACGGTTGCAGCCAGAGCGGTCATAGCCTCGGCAACGTCACCGTCGTCCAGAACGAGATCCTGCAGAGTTGCAGCCCACTCGGTGGTGGTTACAAAGAACTCAGGCTGAGGAGTGAAGTAAATGGAGGTGCCGTCGATGGTTGCGTTGAAGGTGTCGATGTAGCCCTCGTGCTGCTCCATCTTAGCAAGGAATGCGGGATCTTCCCAAACGGAGGTACGGATCGGGTCCATATTGTAGTTCTCGATGGAACCGTAGGTGCAGAATTCCTTGCTGGTGAAGTACTGCAGGAACAGCCATGCGGCATCCTTAGCATCGGAGTTGGCGTTCATGCCCATGGACCATGTCCAGTAGTTGGAGTAAACGGTGTCGCCTTCCTTGGCAACGGGCAGAGGAGCCCATGCGATGTTGCCGGCTTCTGCGGAAGCGGGGCCGTCTTCCTTGATCCAGTTCTGGGTAATGCCGTTGTTGTCAGCGTCGATCAGCATTGCTGCCTTGCCTGCGCCGAGGTCAGCACCGGCTTCATACCAGGTGTAGTTTGCCCAGGAGGGAGCGCCGCCGCGCTGTACCAGATCAACGAACCACTCGGTCATTGCGATTGCCTCGGGGCTGTCGAGCTTGGAGACGAGCTTGTTGTCTTCAATTGCGAAGTCCTTTGCACCGAAAGCGGTGAAGAAGGACATATAGCCGGGATGGATGGTGCCCCAGTCGCGTGCGCCGCGAACTGCAAGGCCGTAGGAGCCGTCGCCGTTCCAGCCCTTGAGAGCTTCGGAAACTGCAACGAGTTCATCATAGGTCTTGGGAACCTCAAGACCCTTCTCTTCGAATGCACGCTTGTTGTATGCCAGAGAGTAGATCTCGAAGCACAGAGGCAGACCGAGCTGTGCGCCCTCGCCGACTGCATGGCCGGGAACGCCGTCCCACTTCAGAGCGTTGACTGCGGACTGAACGAGGTCCTCAAAGTCGTAGCCGGGGAAGGTCTTCTCAAGGTAAGGAGTCAGGTCTTCAACATAGCCTGCTGCGGAGTAGTCCCACAGCTGGTATGCGCCGGACATGAACAGGTCGATGGAGCCGGTCTTGGAGGACAGAGCTGCGGAGACCTTGTCGAAGTAGTTGGCTTCGGGAGTGATGGAGTACTCGACATTGATGCCGGTCTTCTCGGTGAACTCTGCGATCTTGGACTCGATTGCGCTGGAGGTGGTGTGCTGAACGAGTGCTACCTGAATGGTCTCGCCTTCATAGGCTTTCCAATCATACTCGTCATCTGCAAATGCGCTGATGCCCAAAGAGGCTACCATTGCAACTGCAAGCAGGACTGCCAGGAATTTCTTCATGATTTTCATCCTTTCTTAATTTGTGATTGTATTTTATGCGGTATACCGCAAATCACCGAAATCATGCATGGAGCAAAATGAACAAAAAGTATATTCCGAAATCAATAAAATCTCTTTCCGTTTTGTGAATTTATAATAGCAAATCTGATTGACATTTTCAATCGCTGGCGTTATTATTGATCAAACGAAAAAAAACGATCAAATTTCGGATTATATTTTCTTATATGCGGAGAATTTTATGAAAGAGGAACGTTACGAGGCTATTTTAGACATTATCGAAAAAAAGGAGTTTGTCAGTGTCAAAACTTTGAGTGAAATGATGTATGTCAGTATGCCGACGATTCGCCGTGACCTTACCCGAATGCAGGAGATGGGGCTGATAAAACGCGGCCACGGCGGTGCGATCTCGAAGGACGCCAACCGTGTCGGCGCACCCGCTCCGTTCCGCGCCTGCGTAAAGCCTGACGAGAAAATGAGAATGTGCCGGGAGGCGGCAAAGCTTCTGCATGACAACTGCGTTATTTTTCTCGATGAGTCCACCACGACGGTATCCATAACCGAATTTCTCTCTGATTTTAAAAACATTACAATAGTAACAAACAGCATGGAGGTCCTCAACAGGGCATATGAAAAGAATATAGACGCCTGCTGTCTCGGCGGTAAGCTCTCCTATGAAACAAAGAGCTTTCTCGGCAGCTGCACTGAGGAGATGGTAAGCCACTACGGTATAGACTATATGTTCTTCTCCTCCTCCGGTATCAACAGAAACGGCTGGATCGTGGACTATTACCCTGCGGCAAATTCACTGAGACGCTCTGTGGCGCAGTTTGCGGAAAACAAGGTATTTCTCTGCGACAGCAGCAAGTTTCTGAAAAATGAGGTCTACACCCTCATGCCGTTGTCCGAGGCCGATTATATCATCACCGACGAAGCGCTCCCCGAGGGGCTGGACAGCGGCAAGGCAGTCACGATCGTCATCTGAGTGCCGTGATCGTTTATGATCGTTTTTGAAAAACAATATTATTTCGCTCAAACGGTTGAAATTATCAGAAATTTTTGTTATAATGTCAAAATGAATGATTATTAATTCTTCAGAGGACTTTTCAAATGAGCAAAATCAAGGTAATTGCCTTCGATCTTGACGGCACACTGACGCAGCACAAGAGCAGGCTGTGCGAGCCGAATTTGAGTATATTAAAAGCTCTTTCCGAAAAATATCGGCTCCTTATGGTGGGCGCGGGCATGGCAAGGCGAATCTTTGAGCAGATGGATCACTTTCCCGTTGACATCATCGGCAACTACGGTATGCAGTTTTGTACATACAATAATGAAACAAAAGACCTCGATACGGTATACGATATGCACGTTGAGTGTGACAGGGAGAGTGTTGACCGCCGTATAAGCGAGCTTCGCCAAAAGCTCGGCTACACCGAATATGTCGGCGACAATACGGAGTTTCACGCCTCCGGCAGTGTCACCTTCCCGCTTCTCGGCACAAAGGCGGCACTTTCCGACAAGCTCGCCTTCGACCCCGACCGCTCAAAGCGCAAGCCCATCTACCCCATCGTAAAGGCGGCGTTTCCGGAGTATACGACCTTCATAGGCGGCTCGTCCTCCTTCGACATGGCGCCCTTCCCCTACAATAAATATTATGCCCTTGACAGGTTCTGCGCCGATAACGGGTACTCGCATGATGAAGTCGTTTATGTCGGTGACGATTACGGACCCGGCGGCAATGACGAGGCGGTTTATAACTCGGACTTCCGCTTTATAAAGGTGGACGATTACCGCAGACTGGGCGAATATATAGCGGAGCTTCTGAAATAAAAATACTATTAATATATTATGAGGAGAGAAAACAGTGAGCGTTGGAATTACTATTGATCATGCCCTCAAAAAATACGGCGATAACGTGATAATCCCCGATCTGAGTCTTAAAATACGTGAGGGTGAATTTTTTACTCTGCTCGGTCCCTCCGGCTGCGGCAAAACCACTCTGCTGAGAATGATAGCCGGCTTTAACAGCATCGAGGGCGGCGATTTCTATTTCGGTGAAAAGAGAATAAACGATCTTGACCCCGCAAAAAGAAACATCGGCATGGTCTTCCAGAACTATGCCATCTTCCCGCACTACACCGTGCGCAAGAACGTGGAATTCGGTCTTAAAAACAAGAAGCTTCCTAAGGATGAAATTCAGCAGAGAACGGACAGATTTTTAAAGCTCATGCAGATAGACACTCTCGCCGACCGTATGCCCGACCGTCTCTCCGGCGGTCAGCAGCAGAGAGTCGCTCTTGCGAGAGCGTTGTGCATTGAGCCGGACGTTCTGCTGATGGACGAGCCTCTTTCAAACCTTGACGCGAAGCTCCGTGTCGAGATGCGCACTGTTATCAAGAACATCCAGCACGATGTCGGTATCTCCTGCGTATACGTCACTCACGACCAGGAGGAGGCAATGGCGGTCTCCGACAGGATCGCCGTCATGAACGGCGGTATCATCCAGCACGTCGGCACACCCAAGAGCATCTATCAGCGTCCCGCAAACCTGTTCGTCGCCACTTTCATAGGCAGAACGAACGTGATGAAGGGTAAGCTGGCGGTCGAAAACGGCAGGGCATATCTGTGCATTGACGATTATAAGGCGGAGCTTGACACCGTTGCCGATAAATATAAGCAGCCGCAGGATGTCACCGTCAGCGTCCGTCCCGAGGAGCTTCTCTTAAATCGCGACCCCAACGGCGACGGTATGCACGCCGTTGTAAAGGACGCCGTGTTCCTCGGTCTCAACACTCACTACTTCGTAAAGCTTGACAGCGGCGAGGACGCGGAGATAATTCAGGAGTCCTCCATTGAGGATACCCTCACAGCCGGTGCCCGCATAACCCTCACCGTCAACACCGAGAAGGTGAACGTATTTACCGCAGACGGCAGCCGCAACATACTCACCGGCGTGAAAAACGACCTTGAGGTCTGAGGTGCGCCATGGAACATAAGAAGAAATTTGAGCTGTGGACGGTGCTTTCCATAGTGCTGTTCGTGCTGTTCCTGCTGATACTGGTCTACCCCATGTTCGGCATACTCAAGCAGTCCGTGCTGGACAAGGACGGCGCGTGGACGCTTGCAAACTTCATCAAGTTTTTCAGCAAGCATATGTACACGAAAACCATCGTCAACAGCTTCAAGGTGACTATCGTTGTCACGCTGTGCTCACTGATAATCGGCATTCCCCTCTCGTATTTTTACAGCTTCTATAAGCTCAGAGGCGCAAAGGTCATATTTGTTGTAAGCATACTCTGCTGTATGTCCGCCCCCTTTATCGGCGCGTATTCGTGGATAATGCTCTGCGGCAGAAACGGCATCGTGACGAAATTTTTCCTCAACGTCTTCGGTATAAAGCTCGGCAGCATATACGGCTTCAAGGGCATCGCTCTTGTCCAGACGCTGAAATTCTTCCCGCTGGTATTCATCTATATGAACGGCGCGTTCCGCAATATTGACAGCACACTTCTGGAAGCGTCTGCAAACATGGGCTGTACCGGCGTTAAGAGATTTTTCAAGATAGTCATGAATCTGTCCATGCCGACCGCTCTGGCAGCCTCTCTGATGGTGTTCATGCAGGCTTTCGCGGATTTCGGTACGCCCATGCTCATAGGCGAGGGCTTCCGTACCTTCCCCGTGGAGATATACGCCCAGTACCTCGGTGAAAACGGACGCGACTACGGCTTTGCCGCCGCTATCTCCGTTATAGCCATCGTCGTTACGGCGGTCGTGTTCTTCATTCAGAAGTACGCCACCTCCCGCTTCAACTTCTCCATGAACGCCCTGCACCCCATCGAGAAGAAAAAGGCAAAGGGCATCGGCGGCTTCCTTATGCATCTGTACGCATATCTTCTCATATTCATCGGCTTTGCCCCCAACCTCTATGTCTGCTATCTGTCCTTCCGCGACAGCTCGGGCGCGGTCTTCAAGGACGGCTATTCCTTCAATAACTACATTCTCGCCGGCAAAAAGCTTTTGGGAAGGTCGATCAAGAACACCCTCACCCTCGGCGTCGGTTCGCTGGCAATAATCATCGTCGTGGCTGTTATAGTCGCGTATCTCGTTGTACGCCGTCCCCGTCCCCTCAATCACGCTATCGACACTATGGCGATGCTCCCGTACATAATGCCCGGTGCGGTCGTCGGTATCGCGCTTATCATGGCATTCGGCAGCAAGCCTCTGGCGCTCACCGGCACGATGACGATCATGGTAATTAACCTCGTCATACGAAGGATGCCTTATACTATCCGTTCGGCAACGGCGTGTCTGATGCAGATATCGCCGAGCATAGAGGAGGCTGCCATATCGCTCGGGGCGTCCAAGCTGAAGACCTTTATCAAGATAACTGTCCCCATGATGTCCTCCGGCATTATCTCGGGCGCTATTCTGAGCTGGGTCGCCATCGTCACCGAGCTCTCCGGCTCCATCATCCTCTACAACAACAAGACCATCACCCTTACCATGAGCACCTATGTCGCCATCAACCGCGGCAATTACGGTCTCGCCTGTGCGTTCGCCGCGATCCTCACTGTCGTCACGGTCATCTCCCTGCTTGTCTACATCAAGGTCAGCAAGAGCGAGGAAAACGTGAGACTCTGATGTGTCAACAGGGACGGTAAGTTAGCAAACGCACGGTAGGGAATGGTCTTGACCATTCCGCAGACACGCAGAAACTCCAGCCTTTTGGCGGGAGCAAGCCCCCGCCCTACAAATCTAATTCATTTCGTCCTTAATGTGCATAGCACAATGGAAAATATTTATTAAAGGAGAACTACAAATGAAGAAGTTCTTAGCAACCGTTCTTGCACTGTGCATGGTATTCGCACTGTGCGCCTCCTCCGCGTTTGCCGCCGAAGATGTCGGCGACACCCTCAATCTGTACAGCACCATGACCGAAAAAGACCTGGATGCTGTTCTCTCCGGTTTTGCAGAAGCTTACCCCGACGTCTATGTTGAAGTCACCTCCGGCACCATCGGTGAAATCACTTCCCGTATCAATGCCGAGGCTGAAAATCCTCAGGGCGACGTGACATGGGGCGGTCTGGCTGACTCCGACGGTATGCAGTATGCCGAGCTGTTTGAAGAGTGGGTATGCCCTTCCTCCGCAAACGCCATCGAGGGTTACTCCACCCCCAACGGCATCTACTCCATGGACCACCTCTCCACTGTTGTCTTCGCAGTCAACACCGAGCTTGAGAAGGAGCTTGGCCTCGACATCCGCTCCTATGAAGACCTGCTTGATCCCGCTCTCAAGGGTCAGATCATGATCGCCAACCCCAACAGCTCCTCCTCCGCATGGAACAATCTCTGCAACATCATGGCTGTTTACGGCACCGACTCCGATGAAGCATGGGCTTACATCGAAAAGCTGATGCCCAACCTCGTCATCGTTGACTCCTCCTCCGCCTGCTTCAAGAGCGTTGAGGCCGGTGAGTATGTTGTCGGTCTGACCTATGAAGACGGCGCCATCAAGCTCATTGAGGACGGCGCAGGCGACCACTTCGATATGCGCTACCCCGCAGACGGTGCTTCCGCCTCCGCTTTCGGTATGGCTATCATCAAGAACTGCCAGCATCCCGCAGCCGCACAGGCATTCATTGAGTACGTCTGCTCCGCAGAAGGTTCCTCCTACATTGCACAGGCTCTCAAGACCCTGCGTATGACCAACAAGGATACCGAGTACGGCGAATCCCTGCTGCCCGCTACCGAGGACATCAAGTGGGTCTCCCGTGACGTTCCTTACCTCACCGAGCACAAGACCGACATCCTCGACCACTGGAACAATCTGCTTGAGCAGGTTCAGGGCTAATTCAGTATCCCTTAAAAAATCGGGAGCTGCACGAAAGTGCAGCTCCTGTTTTTTGCTGTGAAAGCTCCGCTTCCGCAGTCAGCTTTCATTTATCGCGGTGCGCATTTGGCGCATAGGCGTTTAATACTATTAACTGATTAAAAATAGACATTTTTAATCAGTTATCAGTTTAATAATTGATCATTCTCTTCATTCTCATGAGAGTGAGGCGGTTTCTGACCATGGGGGAATACCTCAGAAGCGTCGGAATATCGCCATCGCACACGCCGATCTCTTCAAGGGTATGCTTTGCGCCAAGCTCAACGAGCAGACCGTCAAGATATTCGCTCTCGGGCAGCTCACCGATAAGCTCGCGGATGCGCGGCCATGCCTTTGCGATATCCTCCCTGCGTACAGCGGAAAGACAGTCCTTTTCATTCTCGGCAAAGATGGCGGGGGAAAGTCTCTCCCCGAGGAAGGCTCCGAGATCGTCGGCGGGGAAAGGTGCGTAATCGGTGAGGTAGGGCGTGATGTCCTCTGCCTCGGCAAGGCGCTTGTACTCTCTTATTCCGTACACGGAGGCAACACCGGTCTTCTCACCGTGCATAGCCGGAAAGCGCACATCCAGCTTCTCCGGTCCCATCTCTATGAGGTGGGAAATATGGTGCTCACAGCCGGAGGCGGGGCGTGAATTGCCCATCATCTGCATGGCAACACCGCTGAGAATGAGCGCATAGGTGATATTGTAATAGGCCTCGTCCTTGCCCGCAACGATCCCCGGTACGCTCTCCATGACAGTGTTCGTTGCTTTGAGCATGAGGTCATGGATGCGCTGACAGAAAAATTCACCCGTCACAGCCTGAGAGATCTTCCAGTCGCACAAAGCCGTGTACTTTGCGGCGATGTCGCCCACACCGCTGCGTACAAGCTCGACGGGGGCGTTTTTGATGATGTCGATATCGGCGATCACTATCTCGGGCGCTACCGCCGGCAGAGTCTTCTTGAAGCCGTACCAGGTCATTGCCGCGACTGTGGAGCAGAAGCCGTCCACGCTTGCGCCGGTGATGCAGGAGACGAAGCGGATGCCGCGCTCATGTGCGCAGAAGCGGGCGATGTCGTGGATCGTGCCGCTGCCCACCGCAACGATGATCTCAACATCCTCTTCAAGCTTTGCAAGCACCTCGGCGGTTGAGACCTCGTTTGCGTGAAGTCCCTCGGAGTTAAGGACAATCTCCTGCTCCGCCTTCGGGTGTCTGTCGGCAGTGGCCTTATAGCTGTTGTTTCCGTAGAGAGTGCAGCGTTTGCCGGCGATGCCGAACATATCCATATATTTTTCAAATTCAAACAGGCAGCCGGCTTCGATGACCGCGGCGCGTGTAACCATATCGTGGCTTCTCCCGCAGGAGCATTTCCCGCCGTATTCAGAGAAAATATGTACCATATTCTGTTCTCCTTAAATTGAAGTTGGGTTAATATTGAAGCTGAGTTAATTATATAACAAAGACTTGCCGCATTCAAGTATTGGCGCATAAAAATATCATACGCTCAAAAGCGATCAATTTAAAGTAAGGGATGCCGCGGAGGCATCCCTTGAAGCCTATTTTATCATCACCGAGAGAATGAGCACCGGTAAACAGAGAAGCAGCATGAGCAGGAGCACAAAGTTGAGGCTTATCGTTCCGACGAGCATTTTTATCATCACGGCAAGCATACAGACGGCGGCGCCGACTATGCTTATCATCAGATTCAGTTTCACTGCCGAGTAGATGCTGCTGCCGGTCTCCGCCGTTGCGGTCAGGGAAGTCAGACCCTCACGGCACACGACGGCGGCGATCTGACTGTCACGCGACGGCTTTGTCTCGGTGATCTTGAAGCGGTCGAGATAAGGAGGGAAATCATAGCCGTCTGTGGCGATGTCAAAGGAGGTCTTCAGCATATCGGGAGTCATATTGAAGTCTCTGAGGGCGAACACCGGGTGACGGTTGGAGCGCATGAGCTCAATAAGCGCCTTGCGCACCTGCATATTCACCTCGTATTTCATCGTGAATATGCCGAACAGCGTTCCGTCGATCGCAAGCAGTACAGTCGTCTTGTCCATAAGGCGGAAGGGTATCTTTACGTTCATCAGCCTCATAAGCTCCGCGCTGCCGCAGAGAACCGTTTCGCCGTCGATCTGTCCCTTGAAGCCGCCGCCGGAGAGTACCTCGAAATTTTCGATCGGCATGATCGAACAGTTGTTCTGTTCCATTTCGTCGGAGAAGGCTTTTGCCATAACGCAGCTTGAAGCGATCATCATGGAGGCAGCATAGGAGATGACCTTCTGCGCGTCCTCATCGGCAAAAATGCGGATCGTTTCGATGCTGACGCAATCCGGCGGGAAAATATCCCTGTCGGTCACGATAAGATTATTGCTCTGTCCGATATCGCACAGACCCGACCAGCCGCATATTGACGCGCCGCTGGAGAAAAGGCGCATGGAACCGACAAAGAACGGAAGCGCAAAGCAAAGCAGAGCGCATACCGGCGTGCCGACGCACAGGATCACGGATAATATGTAAAAGATATCGGCAATATTCCCTGTCACAGCCGACACTATAAGGGACATCACAAGGGCGGCGGGCAGGATAAACGGGCTGAGCCTTTCGTAGATCGTTTCATCCGGAGAAGCCTCCTCCAGACGGCGTACAAAGCCGGTCACAGTGCGGGAGGTCTTCACGAGCGTCAGCTCCTTGCCGGTAAGGTCGTTCTGACCCACGACCGAGTAGATGCTTTTGGCAATGGTCGGTACCCGCAGCGTTTTGCGGAAGGAGCGCACCGTGAGATAAGACGAGAGCATCGTTCCCATAAGGCACAGTGTGGACGCCGCGCACAGCGGAAGATGTTTTACGCCGCTGTTTGACGTGATCACGATCACCGCGTCGATAGCTGTCAATAAACAGCAGATGACCGCCAACGAGTCGGCTCCGGGGCGGAGCCTGCATATTTTCAGTATTCCGTTCGTCACCACATCCACGCCCAGCAGCATGACGGTAAGCTGCATCGTAAGGCACATCGCGGCGTTGACAGGCAGACATTTGAGCATACCCGGCACGGGAAGTCCCAGAGAGATAAGAAGCAGCAGCACCGTCACGGCGGCGGCGATCAGTATGCGAAGCTTTGCCGTCTTTATAAAAGAGCCGTAATACTTGTACGCATACTTTAAGCTTACCTCCTGCCCGAGGTCTTCGTCGGTGTCCGTCATCGTCGCGGCGACGTCTCTGCGGTTGAAGCCGCGCAGCTTCATAAGTCCGCCCGCGGCAAGCGAGGTCAGATATTCTCTGAAGCTTGCGGGAAAATAGCCCTGTGCGGCGTCTGCGTCGGACGATACGTCTTTTTCGGAGTCATCGTCGCTCTCAAAGCCATCCGGCTCCTCCGTTTTCTCCTTCCGTTCTCCTGAAAGCTTTTTCAGCTTTGAAAGCAGGCTCTTTTTTTTGCTCTTTCTTTCCGCTTCCTCTTCCTCAGCTTCTTCCTCCGCCTCATATCTCGGCTGGAAGGAGGGCGCTTTTTTCCTTTTTTCCCCTCTCGTCAGTTCGCCGACAAAGCCGGCTTTCTTTTCCTCCGGCGCTTCTGTCTCCTCCTGTCCGTCACGCTGTCTGTGAACAGACTCGAATGTCTCCGACGATTTCGGAACATAGCTCTCGTCCGCGCTCAGATCGAGCTTTTCAAAGCGTCCCGCAGGAGTCGGCGCGGAGACCTTGCCGCCGAGATTGAAACGGCTGTCTATTTTCTCTTCGCCAAGCTTCTTTACCGCAGAGGGCGTAGGTTTTTTTACGCTCTCCTCATACTCGACCTCAGGATCCGAAAAATCTCCTCCTATACCGAATTCGGAGAGGATATCGTCGATGGACATATCGTCATAGCTGTATTCGGTTGTAGTTTTCAGTTTGGCCATAGCTTTTTCTCAATTCTCCGAAATCACTTCATGCTGCGCTGTCTCAGCACTTCATACATGGTTATCGCGGCGGCGTTGGAGGCGTTGAGAGAGCCCACCTTGCCGTGCATCGGAAGGCTGATGACAAAGTCGCAGCATTCTCTTACGAGCCTGCCCATACCGTCCCCCTCGGAGCCTATCACAAGGGCGAGAGAGCCGGTAAGATCGGTCTTCCACAGCTCGCTGCTGCCGTCTGCCGCCGTACCGTAGACCCACACACCGCGCTCTTTCAGCTCGGCGATCGCGGAGGGGAGATTGGCAACTCTTGCGACAGCCACGTGCTCCAGCGCACCGGCGGAGGATTTATCCACGATCGCGGTCATGCCCGCGCTGCGTCTTTTGGGTATAATGACGCCGTGGGCGCCGGCACATTCGGCGGAACGGATGATCGCTCCCAGATTGTGCGGGTCGCTGATCTCGTCGCATACGATGATAAAGGGCAGCTCTCCCCGCTCCTCGGCTATGGAAAAGATATCGTCGATACCGCAGTATTCTCTGACGGCGGCAAGGGCTATTACGCCCTGATGAGCATGGGTCTGGCTCATGAAGTCCAGCTTGCGCCTGTCCGCCTCCACCACGACGATGTCCTTTTCTCTTGCTTTGGAGGCGATATGACCGAGAGTCTTATCCACATCTCCACGGGCTATATATATCTTGTCAATGGCGCGTCCCGCCCTAAGTGCCTCGATAACGGCGTTGCGCCCCTCGATTATTTCATTCTTTATTTCTCTCTCATCCATGACAGTTCCTCAAAAAACATAATTTCGTCTACATAATAACACATAGTTATACAAATTGAAAGTGCATTTTCTCTTTTTTTAAGAAAAATTATTTAACAAAATGAGGTGGACTTTTCCCGCGATAAAGGGTAAAATATTGCCAATATGACAGTCAGGAGAATACGATATGCGCAAACCTTTGAATTTCATTGACAGCTTCTGCCGAAAGCACCCGAGGTTCGGTATTCCCGATCTGATGAAATACGTCTGCATAGGCAACGTCGCTTTCTGGCTCATAGGGGCGATCAATCCAGTGCTTATGAGCTATCTCACCTTCAGCCCGGCGGCGATCCTCCGCGGTCAGGTATGGCGGCTCGTGACCTTTGCCATGTACCCTCCCGGAAACGGTCTGCTTACCTTTCTGGTAATTTACTTCTACTATCTGATCGGCAGCACTCTCGAGCGGCAATGGGGCACGGCTCAGTTTACTTTCTATTTTCTTTCCGGCGTCGTGCTGACGGTCCTCTACGGCTTCATCGTGTATTTTATCTTCGGCGCGAACTTTATCCTCAACGCCCAGTACGTATATCTGAGTATGTTCTTTTCCTTTGCGGTGCTCTTTCCCGATATGCAGGTACTGCTGTTCTTTATCATTCCGATAAAGATCAAATACCTCGCATGGCTTGACGCTCTGCTCTTTGTCGCGGGTATCTTTACGACCCCCTTCCCCGCAAATCTTCTGCCCGTTGTCGCCGTACTCAACTTTCTTATCTTCTGCGGCGGTGATCTTTTAAGCTTTCTGCCGCAGCGAAAGAGCGCTCAGACCATCAATTTCCGCAAGCAGGCAGCCAAAATAAGAAAAGAACAGCAGGGAAATCTCTACACGCATAAATGCTCCGTCTGCGGCCGGACAGACAAAGACCATCCCGAGCTTGAATTTCGCTACTGTTCCCAGTGTCAGGGCTATCACTGCTTCTGCGAGGAACACATTTATAACCATATTCATTTTACGGAGTAATCTGAACGGTGTGGAGTTTAGTTTTTCAGCATTTTCGGGTAAAATAATACAGCTCTATGATCGGAGGAAAAGCAAGAATGAAACAGTATTTTGAAATAGTCGATGTAATGGCGCGGGAAATTCTGGACTCTCGCGGAAATCCCACCGTTGAGGTGGAGGTCACGCTCGATGACGGTACCGTGGGTCGTGCCGCCGTGCCGTCGGGCGCGTCTACGGGTATGTACGAGGCGTGTGAGCTGCGCGACGGGGATAAGCGCCGCTATAACGGCAAGGGCGTACTGACGGCGGTGGAAAACGTCAACGGTGAGATCGCCGAGGCAATGGTGGGACTTAACGCTCTCGACCAGACCTCGCTTGATAAAATGCTCATTGAGATAGACGGCACGCCCAACAAGACCCGTCTCGGCGCGAACGCCATTTTAGGCGCGTCTCTCGCCTGTGCCAAGGCAGGCGCCGAGGCGACCGGACAGAGCCTTTACAGCTACATCGGCGGCATAAACGCAAAGACCCTGCCTGTACCGATGATGAACGTACTCAACGGCGGGGCGCACGCCTGCTCTTCCAATGTGGATATTCAGGAGTTCATGATCATGCCCGTGGGCGCCGAAAGCTTTTCGGAGGGGCTGAGAATGTCTGCAGAGGTCTTCCATGCTCTCAAAAAGGTCGTCCCCGGGTGCGGTGTGGGTGACGAAGGCGGCTATGCCCCCGATCTTGCAAGCGACGAGGACGCGCTCAAAGCACTTGTAAAGGCGATAGAGCTGGCAGGCTATGTACCGGGCGAGGACTTCATGATCGCCATCGACGGCGCTGTGTCCGACTGGTACGACGAAAAGGATAAATGCTATCACCTGCCCAAGCGCGGCACCGTGATGACGCTTGAACAGATGGTCGATATGTGGGAGGACTTTGTAAACAAGTACCCCATAATCTCCATCGAAGACGGTATGGGTGAAAACGACTGGGAGGGCTGGCAGCTCATGACGCGCCGCCTCGGCAGCCGTATCCAGATCGTCGGCGACGACCTGTTCGTCACCAACACCGAGAGGATAAAGAAGGGCATAGAGCTGAAGGCAGCCAATGCCGTGCTTATCAAGCTCAACCAGATCGGCACTCTCACCGAGACGCTGGACGCTATTCAGATGGCTCACCGCGCCGGCTGGACAGCCGTTGTCTCCCACCGCTCCGGCGAGACCGAGGACACCACCATCGCCGATATCTCGGTCGCCGTAAACGCCGGACAGATAAAGACCGGCGCACCGTCAAGGACAGACAGAGTCGCCAAATACAATCAGCTCCTCCGAATAGAGGACGAGCTGTTCGACGCAGCCGAATACCCCGGTCCGGACGCATTTTTCTCCATCCGATAAACGATCTCAAAAGCCGAACGGCTTGCTCGATATTATGTAAACCTGCGACCGTAGGGAACGGTCTTGACCGTTCCGCCTCGTGCCGCAAAGGAGGAACGAAACATGAAACATCATATTCTCGCAAAATTCAACGAAACCGTTGAGGATAAAGCCGCGCTTATCCTTGAAATACAGAAGCTTTTCGCCTCCGGCGAGGACATTGAGGGTATAGACGAATACACCGTCATACCCAACTGCGTCGACCGTCCCAACCGCTGCGACGTGATGATCGTCATCGACATGGACTATGACGCGCTTCCCGTCTGGGACGCTTCAAAGCTCCATCACGACTGGAAAGAAAAATTCGGCGGATATCTGGAAAAGAAAGCAATATTTGACTGCGAAGACTAAAAAAACAGCCCCCGCACATGGCGGAGGCTGATTAAAAATCACTGATAGAGTGCGATAAACTCCTCAAGGCAGAGGTCGTGCTCTTTCATATAGGTCGCGGCTTCCACGCCTACATAGCGGAAGTGCCACGGCTCATATACGATGCCGGTTATCGTCTGGAGGGCGGAGCCGTCATAGTAAAGTCCGCTCTTCTCTTTCGGATAACGGAGGATGAAGCCGTATTCCGCACAGTGCTCGTTGAGCCACTGGAAGGTCGCGGTAGGCTCCAGTGTCTCCCAGCTCTTGGACTCTCTGTAAACATCGGTGATGTCGCAGGCGAGACCGGTCTGATGCTCACTCGTTCCCGGAGGGGCGACGATGGTGCTCGCGCCCTCATAGGTGTAGCCCTGACCCAGCTTTCTCTGGAACAGGTAATCCTGCTCGGAATAGGCGCGGTAGCCGGAGGAGAGATATACGGGCAGTCCCGCATCGGTGCAGCCCTGCAAAAAGGCTTCCAGATCGGTCTGTATACGCGAGTCGACCGGGCACTGGCTGGGGCTGACATTCACGATCTCGGGCGGGGCATAGCTTCCGTCCAGAGGGTGAGAGGCATTGACGAGCATATATTTCCAGTCGGCAAGATCAATCTGCGGCAGGTCGGATTCGGGCTGTTCGGGCTCTTCCGGCATCACGGTGATCTCTTCGACGACAACGGGTTCCTCGGCAGGGGCTGCTTCTTCAGCGGGAATTTCGGAGGCACTTTCCGCTTCGATGCCGTAGAGCTCGTAATACTTATCCGCAAGCTCGGGGTAGCGGTCCTCGATACTCTCGCCCTTTTCCAGCATATCGCGAATGTCACTGTAAACAAAAATAAAATCACCGCTGTCAAAATCGCTGCTTTTAGGTGAAGTTACATAGCGGTTATATGAATAAAAAGAGAATATCGCCAGCAGTATTATACCTAAGAAAACTCTTACAGCTCGATTAACTCTCATTTCGGCCTCCGAAAAACAAATTATCAGTACAGTTTATAATATCATTTTCATACGCTTCGGTCAACATTTTTTTATCAGGGAGGATAAGCTTATGAAGCTCACATGGTACGGTCACTCCTGCTTCGGCCTTTACAGTGCAGATGGCTCCGTCATATTTGACCCGTATTCGCCCGCTTCCGTTCCCGGCATTTCTTTGCCCGAGCTGACGGCAGACGCGGTAATATGCAGCCATTTTCACGGAGATCACGGTTATGAGCAGGGCGTAAAGCTCACTGGGGAAAAGCCGCGCTTTTCCGTAACGCGGCTCGATACCTTCCACGACGGCGTCCGCGGGGCTCTGCGCGGGAAAAACACTGTCTCGGCGGTCGACGCGGAGAAAATGCGCATTGTCCACATGGGCGATATCGGGCATATGCTCTCATCTAAGCAGCTTGAAAAGCTCGGCTCGGTCGATGTGCTCATGATCCCGGTGGGAGGTCACTACACTGTCGATGCACGGACGGCAAGGGAGATCGTCGACGCATTAAAGCCGCGCATCGTCATCCCCATGCACTACCGCGGGGAGGGCTTCGGCTACGATGTCATTTCCACGGCGGATGAATTTGTCTCGCTGTCGGAAAACGTGCGTTATTATGACACGAACGAGCTTGAAATATCCCCTGACACGCCGAAAATTACCGCTGTTCTGAAATGTCCCGTCAGATGACGGGCAAGCGATTGACAGCGGTCATCAAAAAAGCTATAATCAGAAAAAAAATGCCAAAGGAGAAGATCATGGCGCCTAAGCTTTATATAATCATACCCTGCTACAATGAGGAAGCGGTTCTGCCAATAACCGCGCCGATGTTTCTTGAAAAGATCAACGCTCTTGCCGCAAGCGGGAAAATCAGCGGAGACAGCCGCGTCATGTTCGTCAATGACGGCAGCCGCGACAGGACATGGGAGATCATCGAGCAGCTTTCAAAGCAGGACGAGCACTACATCGGCATCTGCCAGTCGCGCAACAGAGGACATCAGAACGCCGTTCTTGCAGGTCTGATGGAAGCCAAGGATGTGTGCGACATCACTATCTCCATCGACTGTGACGGACAGGACGATATAAACGCGATGGACGAAATGGTGGATGCATATCTCGACGGCTGTGAGGTCGTCTACGGCGTGCGTTCCAGCCGCGAGACGGACACCTTCTTCAAGCGCTTCACCGCGCAGAGCTTTTATAAGTTCCTCGCCGTGATGGGCGCGGACGTCGTGTATAATCACGCGGACTACCGTCTGATCAGCGCAAAGGTTCTGAAAGAATTTGCAAATTTCAAAGAGGTCAACCTGTTCCTTCGCGGTATGGTTCCCCTTGTGGGGTTCAAGAGCACCTCCGTGAGCTATTCCCGCGCAGAG
Organism: Eubacteriales bacterium; assembly: GCA_030531595.1. Taxonomy (GTDB): domain Bacteria; phylum Bacillota; class Clostridia; order Oscillospirales; family Oscillospiraceae; genus Limivicinus. Next base: position 25,061 of record JAUNND010000031.1, read on the forward strand.
CGTATCGCCGGCGAGAGCCACTATCCGCTGAAAAAGATGATCGGTCTTGCCGTGGACGGTATCACGAGCCTTTCCGTAAAGCCGCTGCAGCTTATCATGACCTTCGGTCTTGTTGTCGCGTTCATCAGCTTTATCGGCTGCATCTGGGCGCTTGTCACAGCCCTCTGCGGCAGAGCCGTTTCCGGCTGGGCGAGCATGACGTGCATCATCTGCTTCGTCAGCGGCGTACAGCTTATATGTCTTGGTATTATCGGCGAATATATCGGCAAGATATATATGGAAACAAAACAGCGTCCGAGATATATAATCAGCAAGCGTACCTGGGAAGAATAAAAAATCCGAAGCGGTGCAGAAAAGCACCGCTTCTTTTTGCCGACCGTCTTTTGTAGGATTTATTCGGGGAGCTTGCAGACGTCGATCCATTCGATAGCCTTGGAGTAGCGGAAAAGCTCATCGAGGTCAAGCTCTATGGCGCTGCTGCCGCTGCCCACAGCCGGGAAAACGGTCTTGAAGCGCTTGAGACTCTCGTCAAGATACACGTCGATCCCGTCGTTTATACCGAAGGGGCACACGCCGCCTACGGGATGACCGACAAGTCTCAGCACCTCGTCCGCTGTCGGCATTTTGGCCTTGAAGTGGAATTTGTCCTTGAACTTCCGGTTGTCGATGCGGGCGTCACCGGCGGCAAGTATCAGCATACAGCCCTCTCCGTTCATAAATGAGAGTGTCTTTGCAATTCTTGCACCCTCCACGCCGAGAGCCTGTGCCGCCAGCTCCACAGTTGCGGAGGAGACGTCGAACTCCATTACTCTGTCTTCCATGCCTAATTCTCTGAAATATGCGCGTCCTTTTTCTATGGACATTTCTTTATCTCCTATTTTATAATAAAATCTACTGTGAAAGTCCCTGCAATTGCAAGGGAAGCTGTCAGCTTCCCGCAAACGTTCCGAGACGTTTCGCTTAAAGCGCAGAACATTTTTTATGTTATGCAAAAAATTCCGGCAGCGGGGTATTTGTCAGCGTAAGAAACAGCTTCTTCAATTCGCCGCATCCGGAGAGATAGCCGTAAACGCTGTCGTTATAGCCGGCGGAAGCGATCGTGTCGCGGGCGGTGTCAACCGTGCCCGCATAAAGCTCAAAGTCTTTCCTGTCGCGCTGCGTCAGTACCGAGCCGTCAAGCTCTCTTTCAAGCTTTGTCAGAGCGCCGCAGAGCGCGGTGTAGCTGTCATAGGCATCGTAAATGCTGTTATGCATCTGTGAAATACCCGCGCTCAGCTCCTCTTCCCGTGCGGAGACCTCGGTAGTGTCGATTCCGTAACCGTCGGCGAGCGTCACAAGTCCTGACGCCGCACCGCAAATATTGTTCAGTTGAGCGTATATCGCCGGGTGTCTGTAACCGTCGTATTTTACTCCCTGATAAAAACCGTCCTCCACCTTTCGGCATTCCCTGTCAAGCTTGATGCCGGAGGATATCAGAGAAGATGAAATTATGATCAATGCTGCGAGAAAGACGGCAAAGACAGGATTTTTTAATACTTTCATCGCTGTTCCCATTAACCGCGCATATCGAGGAGCTTCTGCTTCAGCTCGTTCTCGATGCGGTCAAGCTCGGCCTCGGCTGCCGCACGGCGGGCGCGGCCGTTATCCTGTATCTGTCTGACCTCGTCGAGAGTGGCGATAAGCTCCTGATTGGTCTTCTGCAGCGTTTCGAGATCGATGACGCCGCGCTCCGCCTCCTGAGCGATGCTCACGCTGCCCTGATGGAGAGCCTCGGCGTTTTTCATGAGAAGCGAGTTCGTGGTATCGGTGACGTCGCGCTGAGCCTTCATCGCCTGATCTGCGTTATACATGGACAGAGCCAGAACCATCTGGTTTTTCCAGAGGGGGATGGTGTTGACGATGGAGGTGCGTATCTTCTCGGCCATGAGCTGATCGTTGTTCTGGATCATTCTGATCTGCGGCGCCATCTGCACAGAGATCTGGCGGGTCAGCTCAAGGTCGTGTATTTTCTTCTCGAAGCGTCCGATAAGGTTTGCAAAGTCGTTGGCGGCCTGTGCGTCCTCGGGAAGCCCCGTTTCCAGAGCGTGCTGCTTGTATTCGGGCAGCTCAACGTTGCGAAGCTGCTCGATCTTCAGCTTGCCGGCGAGAATATACATGGACAGCTCCTTCATGTACTCCTCATTCTTCTCGTACATCTTATCCATCATGCTGATGTCCTTGAGAAGCGTGATCTCATGCTTTTCAAGCTGCTCGACGATCTTGTCGACATTGACCTCGGCCTTGTCGAAATCTGCCTTGAGACCGGCGATATTATGAGCCTGTTTTTTGAACAGGCCGAGAAAACCCTTTTTCTCGCTCGTGTCAAAATCCATACCCTGCAGCTCGACGACCAGATCGCTGAGCATATCGCCGACCTGCCCCATATCCTTGGTGCGGATGGTGGCGAGAGCGGCGTCGGAGAACTCGGATATGTTCTTCTGTGCCGCCGCGCCGTAGTTCATGACTTGCTCGGCATTCGTAACATCGATCTTCTGGGAAAAGTCCGTTACCGCCGCCTGCTCTGCGGGAGAGAGCATACTGATGTCCGGCTTCTCGGTCTTTATCTCCTCGACCTTGACTTCCTCTGCCTTTTC
>JAUNND010000100.1 GCA_030531595.1 Eubacteriales bacterium
CCATTTGACGTGTTTTGCAGCGAAATCCATGTACAGCACAAAACGATCCGTCCCAAAACACCGTGGCGATCAAGCTCATATGCTTTGGCATTTTAGGCGTGTGCTGCGCCGTGGCGGGTATAATTAATGTGTGCCGCATCGGCGGAAAGGTCACCTACAATTCGCTGATGGTGGACTTTGAGATGAAGGCCATTCTGGCGGTCGCCATCGGCGGCAACAGTCTCGGCGGCGGTAAATTCAGGATCGTCGGCTCGGTGCTCGGCGCTTACGCCTACTGTCTGCTGTTTAATACGCTGATCGCCATGCAGGTGCCCAGTACGCACCTCACCGCGTATCAGGCGATCGTTATTTTCCTGCTGGTCATATTCAGCTCCGAGCAGGTGAAGGACAGCGTCGCCGCGCTCTGGAAAAAGCTCTTCGGCAGGAAAGCTTTACGGAAGGGAGGGAGTGAAAAATGAATAAAAGCAATTCAAATTCGCCCCTTACCGCACAGCGGGAGCCTATCGCCAATTCTCAGCTCCTGTTCATCATCGCGGTCGCGATCTTTGTGCTGCTCTACTGCACGGCGATCTGTTTCTTCGGAGACAAGGGCTTTCTCAAGCCGCAGACGCTTCTGACCATGTTCAACGAAAACGCCGCTCTCATCATTGTCTCGTGCGGGCTGACTATCGTCATGATCACCGGCGGTATCGACATTTCGGTCGGTGCGGTCGTTGCGCTGGTGAGTATCTCCTGCGCAAAATATCTGCAAAACGGCGGTACGATCGGCGGCTCCGTCCTGATAGCCGTCGGTATAGGTCTTGCCTTCGGTGTATTTCAGGGCTTTCTGATCAGTTATCTTAAAATACAGCCCTTCATCATAACCCTTGCCGGTATGTTTCTGGCTCGCGGTCTGGTGACGGTCGTTTCAAAGGAGGGTATCAGCCTCACAAGCGACGCCGCAGGCGCGTTTATGAAGCTGAAGGACTTCCGCATCACCATTGACGCACTGGGAAGCACCGAAATAAAAGGGCTTACCAAAAAGGAGATATTTACCCCCGGCACACTGGAGGTAACGGTCATCGTTGCGCTCATCGCGCTGATCATCGTTGCGTTCCTGCTGAAAAGGACACGCCTCGGACGGCATTTCTATGCGATCGGCGGCAGCCGGCAGAGCGCACTCATGCTGGGCTGCAACGTGCAGTCGGTCAATTTCCGGGCCTATGTTATCAGCGGTCTTTTAGCCGGCATAGCGGGCTACGTCAATCTGATGCACAAGGGTGCCGGCAATCCCACGATGGCGGCCGGTATGGAGATGGATGCCATCGCCTCGTCGATCATCGGCGGTACGATGCTGACGGGCGGCGTCGGAAACGTTTTCGGTACGCTCTTCGGCGTTCTCAATCTGTGTACGATCAAAAATATCGTGCAGGTGTCGGGCATCAGCAACGGCGGCAGAGAGTGGTGGCAGAATATCACCACCGGCGGTATGCTGTGCATATTCATCGTCATGCAGAGCATTATCCTGTTTGTCCGTGGCAAATCGGACAGGAAAAAATCCGACGTCTCCGACAAGACCCGCAAAGAAGGGTCCTGACCGCTCCGAAAATTCGCCTCGGCGCGGCGGAACGGTCAAGACCGTTCCCTACGGATAATATTTTAGCCGTTACACGGCACTGCGTTTCTCAGATCGTTTTCCACAGCTTCACGATACCCAGCTCATTCAGTTGTCTGAGCGTGACGAACAGCACCGGGAACAGCAGCATCCCGCCCACGCCCCAGATCCTCCAGCCCATATATACCGCCAGCAGCGACATCACCGGGTCAAGCCCGATCTGGTCGCCCAGGAGCTTTGCCTGAATACAGTTGCGCACGATATTCACAACACCGTAGGTGATCAGCAGTGACAGCGCCCTCGGGATGCTCCCCTCCAGAAAGCACCATAAAGCCCACGGCAGCAGCACGATCCCCGTACCGAACACGGGCAGCGCATCGATGACGGCAGTCACGAGGGCAATGACAGGCGTGTTGTTCACCCCCATCAGCATAAAGGCCGCCGCAAGCTCAAAGAAAGTGAGTCCCATCAGAATGAGCTGTGAACGGACAAGTCCGGAAAAGCTGCCTTTGAGATAGTGTCTTAAAAGGGAAAGCTTGGATTTCAGGCTCTCCGGAAGCTGTGCGCTGATAAATGCCACAGTGCGGGGAAACGACGCGGAGATAAAAAAACTGCCTATGGCGGCGGTTATTGAAAAAAGCAGGATATCGGGACTCCGCTGGGCGGCCTTGCCGATGATGTCCAGAGCCCTTCGGCTGAGCAGAGCGGGCAGCTCGCTGACCGCGGAGCCGATGCTTGAAGCAGCCGTGCGGATATACTCCCCCACGCCCTCCGGAGAACCGGCGGCAAGCTGTTCGATCTTTCCGGAGAGGCTCTCCATCGTCCGGCTAACGTTTTCCATAAGCGCCGGAAGCTGCACGGCAAAGTCGGTCGCGGCTCCGATCGCCCGATAGGTGAGCCGGGCTGTCAGCCATGTCAATCCCCCCAGTACGCCCACAGTCATCACGCAGGAGGCAAAGGAGCGTTTCCACCCTCTTTTCACGAGGGCGCGTACCGGAAGCTCCATCAGCGCGGCCGCGCAGAAGGCAAGCAGCAGCGGCGCCGTCCACGGCAGCAGAAAGCTCACGAACAGCCATGCCAGTCCCACGAGTGCGCCGGCAACTATGAGCGCGGCAAACCACTTTTCGATCTTTCCCATTTCCCCGCCTCCTGCATACTATTATATAGGAAGTTTTAACAGGAAATACGGAAAATAAACAGAGCGGCACAGCGAAGTGCCGCTCTGTTTATCGTTATGCAGGTTTTAATGAATGATGAATGATACATTATTCCTTCGGAATAATGCCGTCCGGAGAGGTGCCCACGTACTGGGGCGGACAGGGATCGCCGCACAGGGGATCCTTCCAATAGTAGCTATACTCGCTGTAAGTATAGCCGAGCTGTGTGCGGAGAAGGTCGTAACGGGGAACATAGTGATATACAAAGGTATCCGAGTCATAGAAGTCCCAGCGCCATTCGTCGCCATGGGGATCGTCGACTGTGGTGTTGATAAGGCAGTTCGGCGCGATGCGCTGCATCTCCTCCACCTGCTCGGCGGGCACGGCAGTATACATACCGATCCACAGTCTCTCCATATCCTTGCAGCCGAAAAGAGGACTGATGTCTGTTACATGGGTGTTGCCGATATTCACATGGTGCAGTCCTGTCAGCTCTTTGAGGCAGGAGATGTCGGAAACACAGGTGGTGTTGATCTCCAGATATTCAAGCTTTTTGCACGCGCTCAGAGGGGAGATATCAGTTATGCACTGATTGATGGCAATGATGAACACCTCAAGGTCGGGCATATATTTCACGAAAGAGATATCGGTCAGCGCATCGTTGTGACCCAGATCGAGATATTTCACCTTTGTGCAGTATTTCAGAATACCGTTGACGGAGTTATCCAGCATACCGCCCACGGAGGGACGGGAGGCGAGGATACGCTCGGTATCGGTGCGCACGCTGTATACGTCTCCGAACCAGATACGCCAGATGACCTCCGTATCCGGAAACATATCGCGTATCTCCTCCATGCGCTCGTTGCTTACCCCGCAGTAGTCCATGTCGAGCGTCCGGCATTTTTTCATACACCTGAGCGCCGAGATCACCGCGTCGGCGTTATCGTCCACGGGTGTATGATTGATATCTATCTTTTCATCTGCCGTATTTACTTCCTTCCCGTAGAGGAAGAAGCTGTATTCGATGTCGGCCCACGGTACTTTGTCTGCGATCTTTCCGGCGTCATCCAGAGTAAGGGCGCTGCTGCCCTCCGAACCGAGCCGAACCGTTTTCAGTGAGGTCATATATCCGAGCTTGTCGATGCACGCGGAAAGGCTCTGTGAGTCAAGAGAAGAAAGATCGATGCTCTCCGCCCCTATATCGGTAGTGATCCCGGCAAGATCGAGGGCATAGGAAAAACGCACGCCGGGATAGCTGGTCGTAAGGGTGTTGATGTCCTCCGGAGTAACGGGGGTGTCGGACAAAAACTCGCTTCCGAGATCAACAGCGGTCACATTCGGCAGGTAATTGAGCGCGACGGCACATTCAAGCACATTCCCGTGATCGGCGGAAGACAGGTCAAGCTCGTTCGAAGCGCTGCTGATAAGTCTGCCGTCGGCAAGCGGCACCGTATAGACCGTATCGATCTGCGGATTCTGCTTTGCCCATGCCGCGATTTCCGCAAAGTTTTCACTGCCGCTGAAATCGCAGGAGCGAAGGCCTGTAAATCCCGACAGCTTTTCACATTCTCCGTCGTGGAGCTTTACTTTCAGCGTGGGGGTATTCTTCTTATATACGCCCTCCTGCAATACGATGCTCCTCTTTATTTCGGCTTTAAGCTCCTTCACAAATTCATCCGATATGAACGAGAAGCAGCACAGCGCCAGAAAACATAGGTAAGCTATTATAATAATGATCGCGATCGGATTTTTTCTCTTCTTGACCGGCTTTTTCATGGGATCCCTCCACAAAGCAATGTCATTTAGTTAATGATTTTTCACTGTAGGGCGGGGGCTTGCTCCCGCCG
>JAUNND010000032.1 GCA_030531595.1 Eubacteriales bacterium
TGTAATCAAAATTATGTAAACAACTACTTTCGTGAGAAATAATTAAAGGGACGATGAAAATCGTCCCTTTAATTATTAAGTAAAGATTACTCCTGAACGATAGCTTCGGCAGGGCACTGAGCAGCGCAGGAACCGCACTCAAGGCACTTGTCGTGATCGATCTCGTAGTGGAGCTCGCCCATGTCGATTGCCTCAGCGGGGCACTGAGCAGCGCAGGAACCGCAGGACAGGCACTCATCGGTGATAACGAAAGCCATAGTTGTACCTCCATAATTTTTTTCAGTATACGGAAACACTGATTGACGATATTGTACCACATTAATCGTAAAAATCAATCACAAATTTCGTGAGAAGTGTGTATATATAAAAAATTTGAAAATTGGCAACAATCTTTCTGTCAGTTCTCCGTTTCGCCCGTTTCGGCGGGTCAAACGGAGGATAATGAATACAATGCAGATACGAAAGAGGTGCGGTGCATGAAAAGCAACAGGCAGTTTACTCAAATGGCTGAGACGGCCATAGAAAACGCGGGGATCGCGGCAGGGTCTCTGGGGCACAGCTTTGTGGGAACCGAGCATCTGCTTTTGGGTATTCTCATGGAGCGAAACGGCATGGGCGCAAGACTTCTTGAAAAGCACGGAGTTACCGAGAAAGAGCTTCGGCGCGAGATATGCAGAGCGTGCGGCAGCGGCGCCGCAGTGGGCGCGGCGCGGGATATGAGCGAGCACGCCGGAATCGCCGTTGAAAAAGCCTCCGCCGAGGCGGACAGGCTTCATCAGGACCTTATCGGCACCGAGCATATTCTTTTGGGAGTTCTTCGCCAGAGCGTATGCGGGGGCGTAAAGATCCTGGAGAACATGGGCGTTGACATCAACGATATTTATACGGATATTCTTGACGGCTTCGGTACTCCCGAGCCCCGGAGCAGGATGACCACGGGCGTTATCCGCAGTCCCGTGCGGCGCATAGAGACGAAGATCCTCGACCAGTACAGCCGCGATCTCACGGAGCTTGCCGCCGCAAAATGCCTTGACAGCGTTGTGGGGCGGGATGACGAAATGCTCAGGACCGTGCAGATCCTTTCACGCCGAACGAAAAACAATCCCGTTCTGGTCGGCGAGCCGGGCGTGGGCAAGACGGCTGTGGCAGAGGGGCTTGCCATGCAGATCGCAAGAGGAGAAGCGCCCGGCGAGCTGAACCGAAAGCGTATTGTTTCGCTGGATATTCCCGCCATGCTTGCCGGCACAAAATATCGGGGCGACTTCGAGGAGCGCGTCAAGGCCGTTCTGAAAGACGTTAAGCGTGCCGGAGATATAATACTGTTCATAGATGAGCTTCACACCATCATCGGCGCGGGCAGTGCCGAGGGGGCGATCGACGCGGCGAATATCTTAAAGCCCGCGCTCGGAAGGGGCGAGGTACAGATCATCGGCGCCACGACCCCGCAGGAATACCGCAAGCACATCGAAAAGGACGCCGCGCTCGAACGGCGTTTCCAGCCGGTGCACGTATCGGAGCCGGACAGAGAGCATACGCTTGAAATGCTCCGCTCTGTGCGCACCTCTCTTGAAAAACACCACTGTGTGACCATCGAGCCGCAGTCCGCGGCGGCGGCATACGAGCTGTCGGTACGCTATATAAACGACCGCTTTCTTCCCGACAAGGCCATCGACCTGCTGGACGAGGCGGCGGCGAGGGTGCGTGTTTCTCTGCGGCATGAAAGAGTCGTGCATCCGTCCGACGTGGCGGAGGTGGTCTCCGGGTGGACGGATATTCCGGTGAGCCTTGCCGGAGATGAGAGCGAAAGACTGCTGCATCTTGAGGATGAGCTCAGAAAAAGGATCGTCGGACAGGACGAGGCGGTCTCCGCCGTGGCAAGAGCCATCCGCCGCAGCCGCGTCGGTCTGCGCGACCCGCTGCGTCCCGTGGGGAGCTTTCTCTTCCTCGGCCCCACCGGCGTGGGCAAGACAGAGCTGTGCCGCGCTCTGGCGGCAACGGTGTACGGCGATGAAAAAGCCCTCATAAGGTTTGATATGTCCGAATATATGGAAAAGCACTCGGTCAGCCGCCTTATCGGTTCACCTCCGGGCTACGTGGGCTATGACGAGGGCGGGCAGCTCACAGAGCGGGTACGCGCAAGACCGTGGTCGGTCGTGCTGTTTGACGAGATCGAAAAGGCGCACGAGGATATCCGCAATATCCTTCTGCAGATCATGGACGACGGACATCTGACCGACAGCCTCGGGCGGAGGGTGGATTTCAGCAACACCGTTGTTGTGATGACCTCCAATGTGGGTGCAAAGGCCATTACGGACGCAAAGTCCCCGATCGGCTTTTCGGGCGGAGCGGGAAAACCGGAGACGATCATGCGCGAGCAGGTCATGCAGGAGCTGAATACGTCGTTCAGACCGGAATTTCTCAACCGCATCGACGAGACGATCATTTTCCGTCGGCTCGATATCAATGATGTGCTTGCCATAACCGAAAATATGCTCTCGGAGATCAGCCGCCGCTTTGCAAAGCAGGGACTGAAGCTGATAGTGCCGGAGAAAACGGCAGAGTTTCTTGCCGCCGGAGGCTATGATGAAAAATTCGGCGTGCGCCCGCTCCGTCGGCTCGTCCAGCACTCCATTGAGGACGCGGCGGCGGAGCTGATCCTCGACGGCAGGGCAGGGGAGGGAAGTACGCTCTCGGCAGAATCCGTCGGCGGCAGTATAAAGCTTTTTGTTGTATAAATAAGAACTGCTGTGGTATAATGGGCAAAATCAATTATTGAGAGGTTTTGTTATGGCAGATACGATAATTCCGAAAAGAGAAGACGTCCCGAAAGAATTTACCTGGGACCTGAGCGATATGTTTGCCGATGACGCGGCGTGGACGGCAGAGTTTGAGGCACTGAAAGCGCTTCCGGCGGAATATGAGACCTTCCGCGGTCATCTGGGCGACAGCGCCGAAACGCTTCTTGACTATCTCAGGTTAGAGGACAGAGCTTCCGTGAAGCTTTCCGTGCTCTACGGCTATGCCAACTGCAAAAGCGACCAGGACACCGCAAATTCCTTCTATCAGGATATGCGCGGCAAGGCTGTCAGCCTGCTTGTGGGAGTTTCCAGCGCGGGAGCTTTCGCAACGCCGGAGCTTATCGCCATTCCGGACGGTACTCTCGATGCTTTCTATGCCGAAAAGCCGGAGCTTGAGACCTACCGCAGAGTACTCTATTCCGTGCGGCGCAAAAAGGCTCATATCCTCTCCGCCGCCGAGGAAACTCTGCTCTCCGCCGCGGGAGAGATGGCAGACAGTCCCGACAATATCTGCGGCATTTTCAGAGACGCCGACATGAGCTATCCCGACGCCGTTGACTCTGACGGTGCTTCTCATCAGCTCACGGGCGGCACCTTCGTTCCGCTTCTGATGAGCGATGACAGAGCGCTCAGAAAAGATGCCTTTGAAAAATACTACGGCGCTCTGGGACAGTTCAAAAACACCGTTGCCGCCACGCTGGACGCGCAGTTCAAGCAGCTCCGCTTCTTCTCGACCGCGAGGAAGTACGAAAGCACCCTGCAGGCGTCTCTGGACGCAACGGAGGTGCCGGTGGAGGTCTACACAAATCTTATTGACGCGGTACACGCAAATCTCGATAAGATGTACGCATATGTTGCGCTGAGAAAGAAGATCCTCGGCGTGGACGAGCTGCATATGTACGACGTGTATACGCCCATCGTTGCCGACGCCGACCGCAAGATAAGCTATAACGAGGCGAAGGAGACCGTTCTGAAAGCACTTGCCGTTATGGGTGAGGATTATACCGACCTTCTCAAAGAGGGCTTCAATAACCGCTGGATCGACGTGTACGAGAACGAGGGCAAGCGCGGCGGCGCTTATTCCTCCGGCTCATCGCGTCCGCACCCGTATGTGCTTCTCAACCACAAGGACACGCTCGACTGTATGTTCACCATCGCCCACGAGATGGGGCACGCCCTGCATAGCTGGCATAGCTGCGCCTATCAGCCGGTGTGTACCTCCGATTACGTGATCTTTGTTGCCGAGGTCGCCTCTACGGTCAACGAAGTGCTGCTGATGCGCTATCTTCTGGGCAGGACGGATGACAAAAAACAGCGTGCCTATCTCATAAATCACTTTCTCGATCAGTTCAAGGGCACGATCTACCGCCAGACCATGTTTGCCGAGTTTGAGCTGATGATGGGTCGCATGAGTGAAAACGGCGAGACGCTCACCGCCGACGCGCTGAGTGAAAAGTATCTTGCGCTTAACAGGCTCTATTTCGGCGAGGATATGGTCTCCGATGACGAAATCGCGCTTGAGTGGGCGAGAATACCTCATTTCTTCTATAACTATTATGTTTTCCAGTATGCCACCGGTTTTTCCGCCGCCGTTGCGATAGCGAACAGAATACTCACGGAGGGTAAACCGGCTGTCGACAGTTACAGGAAATTCCTTTCGGGCGGCAGCAGCACCGACCCCATTTCGCTTTTGAAGATCGCCGGCGTCGACATGAGCACCGCCGAACCCATCAACTCCGCTCTCGGTCTCTTCGGCGAGCTGGTGGAGGAAATGAAAAAACTTGTCTGATACATGAGACCTTCCCCGACCGTGATCTCCACGGGTTATTTCTGTCATTAACAAAGCGACAGCGAGCATAGATTTTCTTCGGAGGGTATGTCTATGCTTTGGGGTAGAAAATTGATATACAACACCGCGCTCCTCACCGTGTCTTCTCTGGTGATGAGCGCGATATCTATGGCTTTTCAGGTGTGGCTCGTCGGCAGGATCGGTTCGGCGGGCATCGGGCTTTATCAGCTCGTGATGTCTGTTACGGGGCTTGCCATGACCTTTGCGATCTCCGGCATCCGTTTTGCCTCCACGCGCCTCATATCGGAGGAGCTGGGAGCGGATACCGGCGCTGTCACACCGGCGATGAAAAACTGTCTCGGCTATGCGCTGTTTTTCGGCTCTGCGGCGGGACTTATACTGTATTTCACGGCAGAGCCCGTCGGTTTTCTGTGGGTGGGCGACGCGAGGACAGTATTGTCTCTGAAAATATCGGCGCTCAGTATGCCCTGTGGGGCGCTGTGCGCGTCCATGTCCGGCTACTTTACGGCGACCGGCAGAGTGTGGAAGCCGACTCTGGTGCATTTTGCCGAACAGCTCATGACGATAGGGCTGATGGCGCTGTTTCTCGACCGCGCACCGGCAGGGGATATTGAGAAATGCTGCACCGCCGTGACGTTGGGCAGAGTGACGGCGGATATCCTTTCGCTGTTGCTCATGACCCTCGTCTTTCTCAACGATACCGCCCGCCACTGTTCAAAGCGCTCCGAGGGCGTTTCCCTCACGAGCCGTATGCTGAGGATCGCCGTACCGCTGGCGGTGTCGGCATACGCGAGGAGCGCACTGTCTACCGTTCAGCATCTCTTTGTGCCGCGGGGACTTAAATCTGCGGGCTTTTCCGCCGATAAGGCGCTGTCCGGCTACGGCGTTATTCAGGGCATGGCTCTGCCGGTCATTTTCTTTCCGTCGTGCATCATGGGCGCGGTGTCCGAGCTTGCCGTGCCGAAGCTGACAGAATCGCAGGTACGCAGCGAGGAGGGGATTTCCGACGGGATCGACCGCCTTTTTTCGTTCAGCGCGTGGTTTTCTGTATCGGTGAGCGTGTTTATGCTGATATTTGCCGATGTGATCGGCATGAAAATATACAAAAGCGCCGAGGCCGGATACTATATCCGACTTCTGGCGCCTTTAATTCCCGTGATGTATATCGATATGACGGTAGACGGCTGTCTGAAAGGGCTGGGACAGCAGATGTGGTGCATGGGGATAAACATTCTCGATGCGCTGTCAGGTGTGCTGCTGGTGTGGTGGCTGCTGCCGAAATACGCGCTTTCTGCCTATATCGCCATTATTTATGCCACCGAAATACTCAACTTTCTTTTGAGTTATTTTCGGCTGAACCGTGTCGCTTAAGCTTTTTCCGGTCTCCCTTGTGGAGGATCGGCGAAATACGCTTGTAGAGCAAAAACGTTATCGCCGAGACAACGCAGCCCTTGAGAAGATTGAACGGCACGACCGCAAAAAGAACAAGGCTTCTGATGTCCGTGATCGATTTATTTACCTTTGTTCCCATCCCGATGATAACCTCAAGCGGCATACCGTACAGCTCTGCAAATTTCGGGATGAGGTAGAAGGCGTTGAAAAAGCTGCCGAAGACGGTGAGAACAAGTGTGCCGACTGCCATACCGGCAAGGGCGGATTTTTTACCCGGCCTGCTGTGGTAGACGATGCCGGCAGGCAGAATGAAAGAGCAGCCGACGACGAAGTTTGCAAATTCTCCGACAAAGGCGCTGGAGGTGCCCTTGATAAGGAGCTTGACGAGGACCTTCAGCAGCTCGCATACGACTCCCGCCACGGGACCGAGATAGAAGGTACAGATGAGAACAGGCAGCTCGCTGAGATCAAGCTTGTAAAAGGCAGGCGCAAAGAAGAGCGGGATCTCAAGCGTCATGAGTATACCTGCCATACAGGCAAAGATCGCGGTATAGGTAATATAGTGGGTGGAGAAAAGCTGCTTTCTGTCGCGGCTCAACAGCTTCTCGGCAAGCAGCGCGAGAATAATGATCGCTGCAAACGCCACGACACATACGGCAAAGAATTTCAGATCGTCCATATCCGCCTCCAAAAAAATATTCCCGAAGATGATAAATCTTCAGGAATTTGTCAGCATATGATCCTCTTTCATCCAGACTTTACTGTCGGTACCGGAATTAAACCGGTTCGGCCTTTCGGCTCGCGGACTTTACCGCCGGTCGGGAATTGCACCCTGCCCTGAAGATATTTTAATTATAGCACTTTGCCTTTTATTTGACAAGGGGCAAAACGCAGGCTATACTTAAAAATGGAAAGCGGAAAGTAGAAAGTGGAAGAAATTATTATGATAAAGCTTATAGAAAACACAGATTACAGATACGGAGAGAAGTACCGTTTTTACGGCTGGGAATATGCCGACGAAATAAAACCGAGCGTTCCCTGCGGCGTTGAAAACATCGGTCAGCTCTACATGGGGCTTCTCGAGGCGTGGAGCGTCGAGACCTGCTCTGTGCGCTTCCGCCCCGACTGGTCGGCCGACAACCCCACGGCGGGACAGTGCACCATCACCGCCGCCGTTGTCCGTGAGCTTTTCGGCGGGGAGATACGCGGTCTGCCCCTCAGAGACGGCAGCGGCGTACACAGCTATAACGTCATCGGCGGCAAGATCGTTGACCTCGCCTGTGAGCAGTTCGGGAAAAACGCACTGCCCGATTTCTCCGTTTCCGTTGAAGTCGACGCGGACAGGCTCCTTATCGGCGGGGACAAGCTCTCCCGCTGTGAGCTGCTGAAAGAGAACCTCAAAAATCTCGGGATCTATAAACGATAAAAGCGGCAGGAGCAGGTTAGAATTTCAGCTTTATCCGGTCAATGCACAGCCTTGCGATAATGCCGTTGACGATACCGGCGGCGATGCCGGAAAAGATCAGCACAGGGAAATATATCATCACCTGCGGCGTTTTCACAACGAGCGCGGCAACAATGAGCTGACCCAGATTGTGGAACACTCCGCCCATCATTGAAACGCCGGTGACGCTGAATACTTTCGCCTTTTTCAGCAGCAGCATCGCGCCTAAACTCACCATGCCGCCCGCAAAGGCGTACAGCACCGAGAACACGGACCCGAACAGCAGACCCGCCAGAGCAATACGCACCACGTTTACCGTCAGTCCGTACCGGTCGCCGAGGGCGTATATCGCATACAGCACGGCGATGTTGGCAAAGCCGAGCTTCACGCCCGGGATGCCGACGGAAATGGGGATAAGCATTTCAACGTATGAAAATATAAGAGCTATCGCCGAGAGCATGGCGCACAGGGCGAGCTTTCTTGTACGGTTATTTCTCATATCAGTATATCACCGCGTCCACGTCCGTCTCGCCGTCGATGCGAACCAGCATACGGTGGGGCAGGCACATGATGGACTGTCCGGCTTTGGCGATCACGCCGAAATCCTCACAGTCGTGATTGGGGCAGTCGCTCTCCGTAACGGACACGCGAGCGCCGCTTATCGTGACGGTGTTGTGTCCGAATACCGTATCAACGTCGATCACCCTGTCGGCAGCAAGCGGAAAGCGCCCGTATTCCTCACCGTCCACACTGATCACCACAGTGTCCGCGCCGGTGGGGATTATTTTTGACGCAAAAATACTTCCCGCTCCGAGCAAAAGCAGCACAATGAGCAGAATGACGTCAGCCTTATTGAAGAACCTCAGCAGTTCCTTTTTATCGTTCGTTTGTTCCATAAGACGATTATAACATTTGTCAACACGCTGTCAATGCTGCTTTTTTACATATTTTTTGCAGTAGTATCTCTCTTTGCCCTGTGATCTCCTGCCGTACTCGATGGCTTTTGCGGGACAAACGCCTATGCAGGCCATACAGTGGGTACAGTTATCGCCCCAGACCGGTCTGCCGTTTTCCGTGCGGATGTTTCCCAGCGGACAGACGGATGCACAGCGTCCGCAGGAGAGGCACCTGTCGGTCGTGTAAAAGGGCTTGGCGGTGATAAAGAATTTGTAGTAGGGCTTGAGTACCATACGGGTCGATATAACTTCCCATTTCTTCGGCTCCGGACGCGTGAAGGGTTTTCCCTCGCGGATGCTTTGCGCAAGAAGCCCGAGCCGGCTTTCGGCTTCAAGTATTACCTGTTCGTTTTCCTCTTTTCCGTTCATTTTGAGCAGGTAATTCTGCGGCATTATAAGCTGCTCACAGCCCATGAATTTAAGCTCCTTTTCGCGGCAGAGCTTTTTCATATAGGCCGCGCTCGCGCCCATTGCTCCGGCGCAGATCATGATGAACCACGCCCTTTTCACCCCTTTGAAATCTGCGGCTCGGATGAAATCCATGAATGCAGGCGGCGGGGCGGCGACGTATGTGGGGCAAACGAATACAAGCGGCTTTTCGCTGTGAATTTCGGCGCTTTTTCCGTTTTTTATGTAAGATGACGAATCAAGCGTTTCGTCATCAAGCAACTCTGCCAGCATATCGGCAGCGTATCGGCTGTTGCCGGTACCGGTAAAATAAAGGATCATTTTCGTACCTCATTTCAAAGTGTTATTCCCGTGCCGAGTATGCCGTTTTCGCACACATACAGCGTCGCTTTTCCGTCCGTCGGCTCTGCCTTTTCGGTAAACGGTGCGATCTTTTGCAGAGTTTCGGCGTTTGCCGGCGTCTTTATCAGCACCGTCAGCTCCGGTGAATATCCCGCTGTAACGGTTTTAATTGCCTCGGGAAGCTTTTCATCGGTCAGCGCAAGCACGACCTGCTTTGTCGGGAAGACGGCGCTGACAAGCGCACACAGTGCGAAAGGACATCCGGCGGTGTACTTTCCCGAAAAGCCGCAGACATAGAGGAGCATTTTATCCCGCAGATCACGCATTTCCTGCCGCCATGTCAGCCGGTACAGCCGGTCAAACAGCACCGCCGCGCCGCTGTTGCCGGAGGGCATGGCGCTGTCGTAAATTTCCGAAGGTCTTGCGATCAGCTTTTCCGATGCGTCGGAGGTGCGGTAACAGAAACCGGAGGCGGAAAGAAAGTGCTTTTCGACCGTTCCGGCAAGCGAAAGCGCGGTAATGATATGGGAAGCGTCATGATCGGTCTCATACAGCTCCAGCAGTCCGAGGGCGTAGAACACGTAATCGTCAAGCTGTGCGTCAAATTTAAGTTCTCCGCCGCACAGTCTTGCTTTCAGCTTTCCGTCCTCACAGAAGCTTTTTCCCATAAACTCCGCAAGCTCATGCGCGGCGTTCAGGTAGCGTGCGTCCTCAAAGACGGCGGCGGCTTTGGCAAGCGCCATCAGCATCAGACCGTTCCACGCCGTGAGCTGCTTTTCGTCGCGCCTTAAGCTCATGCGGCTTTCACGGTATAGCCTCAGTTTTTCGCGCAGCCCGTCATAGCCCTCGGGAATGAGCTGCCAGCGGGTGTTGATAAGGAGGTTTGGTATACTCTCTTTTCCGAAATTTCCCTCGGCGGTTATATCGTAGCAGTCGCAGAGATTTTTCCCGTCCGTATCGCCCAGAGCTTTTTTCACTTCCTCGACCGTGAAGAGATAATATGCGCCCTCTCTGCCGCCGCTGTCCGCGTCAGAGCCGCAGAAGTATCCGCCGTTATCGCCCGAAAGCTCCCTCATGCAGTAGTCAAGCGTGTTTTCCGCGACCTCGCGGTAGAGCGCATAGTGTCCGCTCTGCCACGCCTCAATATAAGTATATGCAAGCAGGGCGTTGTCGTAGAGCGTTTTTTCAAAGTGCGGTGCAAGCCATTCTCTGTCGGTCGAGTAACGGCAGAAGCCGCCGCCTAAGTGGTCGTAAATCCCGCCTCGGTACATCGCCTTCAAAGTGCCGTCAACGATCTCTCGCAGAGCCCTGTTTCCGCTTGCCTTGCCGTAGCGCAGGAGAAACAGAAGATTTTGCGGCGTGGGGAATTTGGGGGAAACGCCGAAGCCGCCGTATTCCTTATCGTAAGAAGCCGCAAGCTGCTCTGCGGCGCTTTTCAGAAACTCACCGTCCGCTTTTGCTCTGCTCAGAAGCGGCTTTTTTATAAGCTGTGCCGTGATCTCCGCGGCGCTTTTTTCGATATCTGCCCGATCGTTCCGCCACTTTGACGCAACAGCCGTCAGAAGCGATGCAAGCCCCAACTGACCGGCGCTGTTCTCCGGCGGGAGATAGGTCGCGGCATAGAAGGGCTTCTGCTCCGGTGTCAGCAGCGCGGTCAGAGGCCAGCCGCCGCTGCCGTTTATGAGCGTACAGGCTTTCATATACACGCTGTCGATGTCGGGACGTTCCTCGCGGTCGACCTTGATGCTGACAAAATATTTATTCAGAATATCCGCAATTTTTGCGTTTTCAAAGGACTCATGCGCCATAACGTGGCACCAGTGGCAGGTGGAGTAGCCGACGGAAAGAAAGATCGGTTTGTCCTCCTTTATTGCCTTTTCAAGCGCCTCGTCACACCACGGGTACCAGTTGACCGGATTATCCGCGTGATCGCGCAGATACGGTGATTTTTCATATTGTAAGCTGTTGCTCATTAAACTCCACACTCCAAACCATTAATAGTATGAGTCAAAAAGAACCGTCCCCAATGTCATTAAGTTAAGAAAATCGTGTCCGTAGGGCGGGGGCTCGCTCCCGCCGTAACGCTGCGGAAGTCCTAACTTTTCGGCGGGAGCAAGCCCCCGCCCTACATTTGAAAACGCTAACTTACCGGCATTGAGAACCGTCCCCGATGACTCAGTTGAAGCTGTCGGCTCCCATTGTGAACAGTTTGTCCACCTGAGCGCGTAATAATTCGTTTTCTTTATCCTCAAGCAGCGGATCGCGCGATAAGAGCAGCTTCGCTTCGTCCTGCGCCTGCTGCATCACGCGCACATCCGCGCCGAGATCGGCAATATGCATCTCCGGCAGACCGTGCTGACGCTGCCCGAAAAAGTCGCCCGGACCGCGCAGACGAAGGTCTTCCTCCGAAATTTTGAAGCCGTCGTTCGTGTTGCACATTATCTTCAGCCGCGCCTTTACCTCGTCGCTCTTATTGTCCGAGACCATTACGCAGTAGCTCTTGTGTTTTCCGCGTCCGACGCGGCCTCTTAGCTGGTGGAGCTGACTCAGACCGAAGCGCTCCGCGTTTTCTATGATCATCAGCGCGGCGTTCGGTACGTCCACGCCGACCTCGATGACTGTCGTGGCAACAAGAATGTCTGTTTCACCCGCCACAAAACGGCTCATAGCCGCGTCCTTGTCCTTCGGCTTCATTTTGCCGTGGACGCAGTCAACTTTAAGCTGCGGGAAGGTGGCTTTCAGCTCCTCGGCGTGCTCGGTCGCGGATCTGAGCTTTACGGGCAGATCGTCGTTTTCATCCACCATCGGGCAGACGATAAACACCTGACGTCCCTCGCCGACAAGCCTTTCTATAAAGCCGTTGAGCCGCTGACGGTAGCTCTCATCGACTGTGAATGTGTCGACCTTCTGTCTTCCGGGGGGAAGCTCATCGAGTATAGACACGTCAAGGTCGCCGTAGATCATCAGCGCGAGCGTCCTCGGAATGGGCGTTGCGGACATGACGAGCACGTGCGGCTTTTTCCCCTTGGAAATAAGCGCGGAGCGCTGGCGCACGCCGAAGCGGTGCTGCTCGTCCGTCACCACAAGAGCCAGATCGTTATATTCAACGTCGTCCGAGAACAGCGCGTGGGTGCCCACGACAAGACCGCATTCACCTGAGAGTATTTTCTCTTTGACAAGGCGTTTTTCCTTCGCGGTCATGGAGCCGGTGAGCTTTTCCACTTTTATGCCCATAGGCTCAAGCAGCTCTTTCAGGTTTACATAATGCTGTTCCGCCAATATTTCCGTCGGCGCCATGAAGGCGCACATATACCCGCTTTTGCAGCACAGCCAGATCAGCGCCGCCGCCACGAGCGTTTTGCCGCTGCCCACATCGCCCTGCACGAGACGGTTCATGACCGCGCCGGAGCGCATATCGGCGGCAGCCTCCGAAACGGCTCTTTTCTGGGCGTTTGTCGGGGTGAACGGCAGATACGAATAAAATTCTCCGACATCTCTTTCCTCAAGAACGATGCCGTTTTCGCGTGTCCTGTCGCGGTGCATCGTATCAAGCGCACAGCACAGGACAAAAAGCTCTTCAAAAATAAACCTTCGGCGTGCCAGCTCCAGCGTCACGAAGTCTGAGGGAAAGTGTATATTTTCGTATGCATAGCGGCTTGAAACGAGCTGACATTTCTCCCGTATGCTCTCGGGGACGATGTCGGGCAGTCTGTCGGCACACTCTTTGAGCCCCTGCGTTACGGCGTCGACGACGGTTTTCTGACTGAGACCGGCTGTCATGCGGTACACGGGCATGATCCGCCCCGTGACTTTGTTCTCGTACTCACGTTCATACACGGGATTGACCATCGAGCGTCGGTTTCCGCTCTGCTCGATACGTCCGTAAAAACAGTATGTTTCGCCCTTTACAAAGGCGTCCTTGAGGTAGTTCTGATTGAAATATGTTATGTCAACCGAACCGCTGTCGTCCACGACCCGAAACTTTACCAGCTCCATTCCTCTGCGTATACGCGCAAGTCTCGGCGTGTCCGCAGCGATACCCTTTATACAGCAGGGGAGCTCCGGAGACGACTCGGCGATGGGGACGATCAGGCTCCTGTCCTCGTATTTTCTCGGAAAAAACGAAACAAGGTCATAGAGAGAAAAGACACCCAGCTTTTTAAAAGAGAGTGCCTTTTTCTCACCTATTCCCCTGAGAAATCTTATGTCGGTATTGAGGTCAGCCATGAAGCCGTCATTCCTTATATTTCAGAGTGTACATCGCGTTGGAGAGGGTAAACCGCTCCATAAGACCTTTGGTACAGATAACCTCGTTGTCGTTTGTGACAAGGATCATTTCAAATCCGCCGTACTGCCGCCAGTAGTTGAGCGCGTTCGACTCACCGATCACGAACATCGCCGTGGAAAGGCAGTCCGCCAGCGTCCCGTCGTCACATATTATCGTACACGATTTAAGAGAGTTATTCGCGGGATAGCCGGTCGTGGGGCTGAGAAGATGGTGATAGGTGTTGCCCTTGCCGTCTGTAAAGCTGCGCTGATAACGGCCGCTCGTGACAACTGCGGTCTCGCCAACGCTGATAACGCCCAGGAAAGTCGACGTGTTGTCCGGATCCTGAATGGCGACGTTCCAGTTTGTGCCGTCGGGCTTCAGCCCGAGCGTCTGGACATTGCCGGAAAGGGAAATGATGCCGCTCGTCACGCCCGCCTGACGCATGGCCTCGACAGCGTTTTCCGAGGCGGCGCCTCTTGCACAGCAGGCGAAGCTCAGCTCACCGTAGGAGGGAATGGTCACGGAATATGATGCGGAGTTGGGGAAGCTTGAAAGCACGAGAGAGTCAAAGCAGCGCCTTGCGAGCTGCTCCTGGATTTCGGCGTCGTTGGGGACATAGAACTTGTTGTCCATAAAGCCCCATTTTTTTACGAGCGGGTACAAGGTCAGATCAAGCATACCGGTAGCCGAGGAGTTGAAGCTCTTCGTCTTCTGGTAGATGTCATATGCCTTTGAGAGCATATCAGCCACCTGTCCGCTTACGACCGTGCTGCTACCCTGAGCCGTATTGATCGCGTAAACGGTGCTTGTCTGGATCCCCGGGTCAAGCATGACGTCGAGAGATTTGATAATACTTTCCGCAGCGGTAAGTCCTTTATCCGCATTCTTCCCGTAGGCAGTGACCGTCATGACAGTGTCCATCGCGCTGACCTGTATCTGCGACGGCTTTGCCTCGCCGCAGGCGGAAAGCGTCAGCAGGGAAGCTATGCAGAGAATAAGGCAGATCGCTTTAGAGAAGGTCTTTGTGTGCTTCATAAAATTCGTTGTAATCCTTTAACATATATTTGAGCAGCTCGGGCGTATCAAGACCGTAGGGGCAGCGGGACCTGCACACGCCGCAATCCACGCAGTCGTTGATCTTATTCATTTTTGCACGCCATTCGTCTGTCATATACTGTTCCCAGGGGGAGCGGCGCAGGAGCATATCCATTCTTGCGCAGTTGCGTATCTCGATACCGACGGTGCAGGGCATACAGTACCCGCAGCTCCTGCAGAAGCTGCCGGAGAGCTGCTGCCGGTCGGCTTTTATCTGCGCGGAAAGCTCATCGTCCATCTGCGGGTCTTCCTCGGCAAGGGCGAGCCACTGTTCAAGCTCTCCGAGTGTCTGTATTCCCCATATCGGCACGACGTTGTCATAGCAGTTCATAAATGCGTGACAGGCTCTCGGATTGGAGGCGAGCAGACCGCCGGCAAGACCCTTCATGGCGATATATCCGACGTCGGCTTTTTTTGCTCTCTCGGCGAGAGCGAGGTCGCGCTCGGAGGATATGTAGCTGAATGGGAACTGGACCGTTTCAAAGTCGCCGGAGTCAATGCACTGCTCGATGACGTTTACTCTGTGGGAGGTGACGCCGATATGACCGATCCAGCCGCGCTCCTTTGCGATCAGTGCGCCCGCGTATGCGCCGTCAGGGTCGTTTTTATCGGGCATTTCCTTCACGTTGTGGAACTGGAACAGGTCAATATAATCGGTCTTCATCATGCGCAGGCTGTTTTCGATATGCTCAAGAACACCTTCCTTAGTCGGTGCGGCGCTTTTGGTCGAGAGGACAATGTTTTCACGTACATCACTCAGCGCAAGACCGATCTTCTCTTCACTGTCGGTGTACATATTGGCAGTGTCGAAGTAGCGGATGCCGCCGTCGTATGCCGCACGGAGAAGCTTCACGGCGCTCTCCTTATCGCAGCGCTGAACCGGCAGGCAGCCCATGGCGGGCTTTGTTACGGTGAGTTCGCTTTTTCCCAATCTGACAGTTTTCATATCACACCTCAAAATAAAATACAAAATGAAGTCTTTACTTTGCCGATGATCTTTGCTATAATAACAGCGCAAAATTATTTCAGATATTATATCAAAAATAATTACAATTGTAAAGTATGCGGCTGTAGCTCAGCTGGATAGAGTGTCAGACTCCGACTCTGAAGGTCGTGGGTTCGAATCCCGTCAGCCGTACCAACAAAAATCCCTCTTTTGCTTCCGCAAAAGAGGGATTTTTGAATGATGTTTGCCCTGTCGGGCAAATGATGCTGTCTTCGGCAGTACTGCGTTAAATCGCCTTGAAATACAAAAAGTATTCCTGCGACGAGGAACCTTGTCCTGCCAAAAACATCCTGCTTTTCAGGTGCGAAGCAGTTTTGAGCCAGGCATTTTTCGTCCAGACAATATAATAAAATTCCGGGAATACTGTCGTATTTCCGGAATTTTTTATGCAGTATGGGTGGAAAAGGGCGGATCAAAACCTGTAAATCCTTATGGCGAACCGCCTTTTTGTCGAGGCTTTCCGATAGCTTACAGAATCGTTATTTTGCTACGGCTACAGTAAAAGGAATCTCCAGTCCATTGACTACTGCAGTAAAGTCATAGCTGCCGCTGCCGAGGGCAAACAGATAGGTGTTGCTGAGTATAACGTCTATCGAGCCGTCTGCGTGGGTGTAGATGCTGAAGTCTTTTGCGCTCAGCTCCTCGCCGTCTTTGAGTACCTTCACGGAGCCATCGCCCACGAGCGATGAATCCACGGTGATGCCGACATGGTCGGCGCTTTCAAGCGCCTTGATCAGACCTTCCTCAACACCTTCGGGAGCCGTGAACTCAACCTCGGTGACAGAATCGAGAGGAACAATGTAATACACAGGCTCGGAGTCGGGACTCGGCTTGTTGGCCAGAACCAACACGAGGTTTTGCAGACCGCCGGTGAAGGAATCACCAAGGGTAAAGGTAACCGTGCCGTCCTCATTGGCAACGTATGTTACATCCGCCCCGTTAAAGCCGCTGACCGTGAGGATCTTGCCGTCGGCAGGCTTGAGGACGATCGTTTCCCCTTTGAGAGCGGTTGTATCGGCTGTGGTCGTGTATCTATAGCCCTCCTCATTGATGCCGTCAATGGTTCCCTGTGCAACAATATCACTTACCAGTGTGACAGCACTCAGAGCAGCCGAACCCTCAGAGGCAACTCCGATGAGGTAGTGGATCTTGCTTAAATCCGCGTCTTCTTTTATATCTCCATTGAGCTTACCGATGTATATCGTTCCTGAATTGGTCTGGCCGTTGGTGTTTAATTGACCGGTTACGAGACCTTCAACTATGACCGTTGCACCAAACCCCGAAGTAACTGCATTGGAAGCACCGGCAGTCTCCACGCCATCTGTTACATTGCCGCCGACAATAACCGTCGCATTTTTGGCAGCTGAAATGGCATCGCCGGCGTTTTTTTCTTCCACATTACCAATAACGATGATGGTCGCTTCTACTGCCTGAAGAGCGGAACCGGTACCGCTTTCGTCAACATTTCCGTTGACCGTGACTATTGTTTCAGCTCCGCTTGCATTAACAGCAAAACCTTTGCCGGATTCGGTCACGTTTCCTTCAACCGTAATGCTTGCACCGGAGAAAGCACTAATGGCATCACCGGCGCCGCTTTCCGTCACACTGCCGGTCACCTCGACTGTGCTTCCGAAATATGCCTGAATAGCACTTCCATTGTCACTTTCAGAAACATCACCGCCGACAACGACATTACCATTATTGCTTGTATAAATGGCATCGCCATCACCGCTTTCGGTTACATCTTTCTTCACTGTAACATCACCAGTATTTGCTCTGACCGCAAAATCAGAACTATCGCCTGTCTTGGTTACACTTTCGGAGACCGTTACTTTTGCAGAACTGGTGGCAAAAACAGAATCTCGAGCACTATCATCTCCGGCAACTTTTCCGTTGACCGTCAGGTCATCTCCGCTTGCATTTGCTATTACGTAGTCTGCATCGCCGTCAACTGTAACTTCGCCGGTGCCTTTCGGATCGCCGTCAACAGTAACCTCTGCGAACGCAGGAACACTGAGACTCAGTGCAAGGATTAAGGCAAGGGTGATTGATAACAGTTTCTTCATATCTATTAACTCCTCCTATATTATGTGCTTACATAATTACATTTGCTCCATTGCCAAAAAACAGGTTCTCAAAACTATAAAACCTTTTTTCTTCGTTTCTATCTGGTTGAGCGTTTTTATTATAATACAAGAATACGGCATTTGCAAGAAGAAAAATCAGAGAAACTAAAAAGAAACTACAAATCGTTACTATTCACAGCCGTGAGACATTGAGGACGGTTTTCAATGGCGTTAAGTCAGCAAACGCACGGTAGGGAATTGTCTTGACCATTCCGCATCTGTAGGGCGGGGGCTTGCTCCCGCCGAAAAGTCGGAGTTTCTGCAAATCTGCGGCGGGAGCAAGCCCCCGCCCTACAAAAAAGGTTGTCGCTGTGAATAGTAACTACAAATCAGTTGGAAACAAATTGGGGCTATTATTTGCACCTTTTACAGGTGTAGTAAGGGTCTCACATCAGCGGTTCAATGGAGAAGTGCTGTTTGCCTGAAATCGGTGTGAAGCACAGAGTGAAAACATCTGCGCAAAGAACGGCTCTACATTCAGAAAAATGGAAAGTCGGCTCATTTTTTTGAGATAATGATAACATGAAAATGTGAACAAATTTACATCAGAACTTATCAAATTATCAGCACTTTTGAAAAATCAGCACCTTTTTGAATAGTATCTGTAATTTAGAGCAAAACTCCTTCAAAAGGTGCTGATTAGTTTTACTGAAGCTTTCTCAATCCACAGATTGCTGACAGGCCAGGGGATCGCGCCTGCGGCGTCCCGACGGACGATCGCCGACGAGCGACTTCATTTATACATCAAAAAGGATTTCCGAAAACGGAAATCCTTTTTTGATCATTTCAGATTGGCATTGATGACGCTTCCGAGTCTCTTGATGCCCTCCACGATTCTTTCGTCGGGCATACACGAGTAGTTGAGTCTCATGCAGTGGCAGTTGCCGCCGTTGGGGAAGAAGCCCGCGCCGGGAACGTAGGCTACCTTCTGTTCCAGCGCCTGCGTTGCCATGACCTTGGTGTCGATATAATCCGGCAGCTCCGCCCACGTGAACAGACCGCCGTCCGGATCGGTAAACCTGACCTCCTTGGGGAAATACTCTCTCATGGAGTCTATCATCAGCGTGCAGCGGTGCTTGTAGACCTCGCGGATGACGTCAACATGAGCGTCCAGATCGAACATATCGATATACTTGGACACGACGGCAATATTGAATGTGGAGGTCTGCAGCACGGCGGCCTGAGCGATCAGATTGAACTTGTTGATATACTCGTCGTTGGCAACGATCCAGCCCAAGCGCAGACCGGGAGCGAGGATCTTGGAGAAGGTGCCGAGATAGATGACCAGACCCTTTTCGTCCATGGACTTGAGCGCCGGCTGATATTCGCCCTTGTAGCGCAGCTCGCCGTAGGGGTTGTCCTCAAGCACGGGGATCTCGTATCTGTTGATGATCTCCATGAACTTTTTGCGGCGCTCCAGAGGCCATGTGCGCCCCGAGGGGTTTTGAAAATCGGGGATGACGTAGATCATTTTTACGTTGGGAGTAGAGGCGAGGATCTTTTCCAGCTCTTCCATGATCATGCCGTTTTCATCGGTGGGGACTTCCACAAAATTCGGCTGGCTGGGAATGAAAGCGTTGATTGCGCCGAGATAGGAGGGACTCTCCATGATGATCACGTCGCCGGGATTGACGAACAGGCGTGCGGCAAAGTCCAGACCCTGCTGACTGCCGGCGGTCATGATGATGTTTTTGATGTCGGTATGGATATTGTTCTTTGCGGCGAGACGGTCGGCGATCTGCTGTCTGAGTCTGGGCAGACCGTCGGTGGTGCCGTACTGCAAAGCGGACTTGCCGTTTTCCTGCATAACGGCTTCAATGGCGGCGTTCATATCATCGACCGGAAACAGCTCGGGGGCGGGAAGACCGCCGGCAAAGGAAATGATCTCGGGCTTGGCGGTCAGGGCAAGCAGCTCTCTGATCTCAGATGCTTTTACTTTTTCCATTCTATCTGCAAAATTTACCATGATAACAGCTCCTTTTTTGTTTTTACTTGAAATTTAATGTAATATTACCACGAAATATTCGCTGTGTAAATACGCTTTTCAAACTATCGGACATCCTGCGGAGACTTCTCCGCACGGTTTACATAATATTAAGACCGGACAGCTCCTCGGCTTTTTTCAGAGTCATTTTCAGAGCCTCATCTTTCTCAACGCCCCTCAGATGCAGCTCATGCGCGTAGGCGAGAAGGGAAGAGAAGCTCCTGTCCGGCTTCAGCCCCGCCGCGATCAGATCGCGCCCCATGACCTGCGGCCTTTTCATAAGCTCTTCGTACTCAAAGAGCTTTTCCTTCTGCTTTTTTTCAAGCAGGGCGTTTTCGCCCTCTCTCAGAGCCTTTGAAAGCAGCAGCAGATCGGCGGGGCAGACGCTTTTGTCGAAAAGAAAATTCCAGTCGGGGGAGGAGCTGTCGGGCACATCGGCAAGCTCCTTCATGTTCAGCACGTAGTCTCTCAGCTCTTTTTCGTTTGAGAGCCGGTCGATGAGCGCCTCGGGCTGTCCGATATCCGTACACAGTGCCGCAAGCATGAAGAAAAACGGGCTTTTCGCCTCCGCTCTGACGGAAGCGGCGCGGTCGAGCACCGCCATGGTATGCGCCCGTGCGTCTGCGGAAAGCGCGGATATTTCGGAGAACCAGTAATCCAGAAGCTCCATTTCTTTCAGCACCTCGAAAAAGATCGAGGGCTTTTTTGCTTTTATCAGAGCCTTTTCCAGCTCCCCCGTGATGCGCTCAAAGGGAAGATACTGGATCTCCATGATCGAACACAGCTTTACTGTACGTTTGTCGACCGCAAATTCAAAGCGTGAGGCAAACTGTGCCGCTCTTAAAGCGCGGAGCGGGTCTTCGATAAAGGTCTCGGGGGAGACAAAGCGCAGTATGCCGTTTTTTAAGTCCTCTCTGCCGCCGAAGCTGTCGACGATCTCACCCGTAAGCACGTTTTCCATCAGAGAATTGATGGTGAAATCTCTGCGCTGCGCCGCTTTTTCCACGCCTAAAAACGGGTCTACCGAGACCTCAAAATCCCTGTGACCGTGTCCGGTCGTCCTTTCGCTTCTCGGCATGGCGATATCGAGGTCATAATGCTTCAGCCCGTATACGCCGAAGCTTGCCCCCATCGTCACGCGCTCTCCGAGACTGTCCAGAATTTCCGCCAGTGTCTCCGGCGTGATGCCGTGCACCTCGATATCAACGTCCTTGTTGTCGATGCCCATGAGCCTGTCGCGCACGAAGCCGCCGACATAGTAGGTCTGCCCGCCGTGCGAGGCAACGGCCTGTGCGACAGTATGAGCCATTTCTATATTCTTATCCATCTTACCGTTCTTCAAATGAAAGTGTTTTTTTCATGCCGTCAACGCAGCAGACCGTGTCGGAGAAAATATCGGATGCAAGGTGCAAAGAGGTCTCCGGAGTCTCGATGCGCTGGGAAAAGTGGGTCAGCCAAAGCTCCCTGACGCCGGCGGCTTTTGCACATTCCGCCGCCATTTCGTAAGTCATGTGCCCGCGCTCCAGAGCGAGGGAGGTATGTTCGTTTTCATCGTAGGTGGCTTCGCTTATGAGCAGGTCGGCGTCCTTTGCGTTCACGATCAGACTGTCACAGGGGGACGTATCGCCGGTGAACACGATCTTCAGACCTTTTCTCTCTTCACCTAAGACCTGCTCCGGCCTTACCGTTTCTCCGTTTATCTCAACGCTCTCTCCCCTCTGCAGGACAGACCAGTATTCAACGGGCACCTTCAGCGCCCTTGCCCTCTCCGGCAGGAACTTACCTGCTCTTGCGAGGGTGAAGCAATACCCCTGAGAATCACAGCGGTGGTTTGTCTCAAAAGCCTTCAAAGCAGCCCCCGCAGGCCAGCCGTCAAAATGTTCGCTGAGCACGAGCGGCGCATCTCCCATCTCAAACAGGATCACATCGAACGTGAGCGCACCGGCGAGCTTTATTATCGGCGCAAGCTCCCGGGCGAGTCCTTTGGGCCCCGTTATGTACAGAGGCTGTGTCCTTCCCAGGCTGAACATCGTCTGCATCAGTCCCGGAAGACCGAAAATATGGTCGCCGTGGTAGTGGGTCAGAGCAATTATATCCGTTTTCATAAGGCTCACGCCGGCTTTTCGCGCCGCCGTCTGTGTGCCCTCGCCGCAGTCAAAAAGAATACTGCGCCCGCCGCAGTGCAGCAGCACGGCGGTCAGCGCCCTGTCGGGCAGCGGCATAAGGGCAGATGTGCCGAGCATTGTAATTTCTATCATAATTATTCCAATCGTAGGGCGGGGGCTTGCTCCCGCCGCAGCCACATACAAAACTCAACCTTTCGGCGGGAGCAAGCCCCCACCCTACAGTATAGCTGATCAATTATATCAGCTAATCAAAAAAAATGCAATTTTCATTGTTAAATTATTATGTGCTGTGTTATAATATTTCCCGCTTTCCTTAGGGAAACGCTGATCAATTCACCTTCGGCATCTGCTCTCGGCGAATTAATCAGTGTTTCCTTAGCAGCATTTTCCAGAACGAAAGAAGAAAAAACATGGGTAAGAAAAAACCGTCCGCTGAGGTGGATATGCTCAACGGCCTGCTTCTGGGCAAGATCATTCTGTTCGCACTCCCCATCGCGCTGAGCGGTATGCTCCAGCAGCTTTTCAACGCTGCCGACGTCGCCGTCGTGGGGCGCTTTGCGGGAAGCAAGGCTCTGGCGGCGGTCGGCGCCTGCGGACCGCTCGTGGGCATATTCGTCAATCTCCTGACCGGCCTTGCCATAGGACCGAATACCGCGCTTGCCATACTGATCGGCAAAAATGACCGTGAGAGCATCTCCCCGATGATCCACACGGCCATAACCTTTGCGATCTTCCTCGGTCTCGGTCTGACGGCGCTGGGCTTTGCGGTAGTAAAGCCTGTCCTTGAAGCCAGCAGTACCCCCGCCGAGATAATGGGCGACGCATTGGTTTACATAAGAATATACTTTATCGCCATACCATTTATCACGGTCTATAACTTCGGTGCGGCGATTTTAAGAAGCTTCGGCGACACGAAGCGCCCCATGTACTGTCTGATCATCTCCGGCGTGATAAACGTGATACTGAACCTCATATTCGTCATCGCTTTTCATCTGGACGAGGCGGGCGTCGCCATCGCAACGGTCATTTCCAACGTCGTAAGCTGCGCCATGGTCGTGTCCTTCCTGCTTAAAATGGAGGGAGATTTCCGTCTGGATATCCGTAAGCTCGCCATTGACAGACAGCACCTTTCGAGGATCGTGAAGATCGGCGTTCCCGCCGGTATACAGAGCGCCATTTTCGGTATCTCCAACATCTTTGTGCAGAGCGGCATCAACACCTTCGGCGCGGACGCCATCGCCGGCGTTTCGGCTTCGCTGAACTGGGGCTATCTCTCATACTTCTGTTCTACCGCGTTTTCACAGACCGCTCTGACCTTCATCGGTCAGAACTACGGCGCGGGACAGATACAGAGGTGCCGCAAGGTCGTAAGGCTCTGTATGCTCATAGGCTCGCTCTTTACCGCGACCCTCAGCTTCACCTTCATCATCTTCGGCAAATTCTGCATGAGCGTCTACACGACCAGCGCCGTCGTTGCCGAATACGGCATCATAAGGCTGAAGCTGTGCGGCTACTTTGAGTGGCTCAGCTCCGTGTTTGAGGTCGGGTGCTCGGCTCTTCGCGGAACGGGACAGACGGTCCAGCCCGCGATCTTCACCATCCTCGGCACCGTTGTATACCGCCTAATATACCTTGCAACCGTATTCAGAGTGAGTCATACCTTCGGAACGCTCATGCTCGTATACGGCACCTCGTGGATATTTACAACAATAATCGTACTGACGGCATACTTCATCCGAATGAGAAAACTTGAGAAATGTCAGCTTGCTCCTGCCGATAGATAAACTGTTTTATCCGGCGGCTCTCAAAGGCGTGGTCACAGCCGGTGACCGCACCTTCTTCGCCCTCATACGTCCATATCCTCTCCCTGTCCGGAACCGTCATCTGCTCTGCCTGCACGCCGGCAAACTTCGGCGCTGCCAAAACGAGTCTGAGCATCTGCGCTTTGGTAAAGCTCGTATCTACCAGCGGTATGGCTGTCTCCGCAAGCTTTTTAATGCCCGCCACACGGAGAGTTTTTGCTTTGGTTATGACCGCCTGTATGGTGTTTCTCTGGCGCTGTACCCTGTGCCAGTTGTCGTCAATGCGCCGCAGACGGCAGTATCGGAGGGCGGAGGGACCGTTTAAGTGGCAGTCGCCCTCGGAATAGACATTGTCATACCACATATCCTCGTTGACGGCGTTGGCCTCCTCTGCCGTGAGGTATATGTCTATCCCGCCCATCGCGTCGATAATCTTTGAGAAGCCTTCGAAATCCACGTGCACATAGGCGTCTATCGGAATATCAAAGCGGCTGCTGATGGCGCTGACGGTCAGCTCCGGCCCGCCGTAGGCATAGGTGCTGGAGAGCATGATATCCCCGTGTCCCGCCCACGGCATACCGGTACTGCGCTCAAAGCTGATGAGCCGCACGGTCTTTTCGTCCATATCCAGAGAGCACAGCATGGTCACGTCGCCGCGCCCTCTGTCGTCGTAGCTCTCCACACGCTCGTCGGTGCCGATGAGCAGAATGTTCATGATCCCGTGGAGCTCTTCGTACTCGGCATGGGCAGCGGGGGAGGGCGCCGCTTCCGTCAGAGGAGCGGGAGAAGGCAGCGGCTGCTGCGCTTCCGCCTGCGTGTCGGAGGCGATCACGGCGGCGCAGACAAAGGCGGCTGCCGTAAAAACCGCCGCCGCAAGCACTTTTTTTCTGTTCTTAAAAAAATCCGACATTCGCTCACCCCACGTTTCCTGTTTCCTATGATTATGCCCGCCGGAACGGGAAATATAACATACGGATGAAATTTTACAAATAGTACGTATACACCGCAAAAAAAGGGTGCTATAATTAACCTACAACAGAAAACGGAGGACAGAGGAATGAAATTTCTTCGCGTTTCAGCAATAAAGAAGGCAAAAAAGCTTCGCCAAAAGCGTGACAAGGGCTTTTTCACCGTCGGTCTGCTTATCGGCGCTGCCGTAACCGGCGCCGCTGCAAAGCTGCTCGGCAGGCATAAATGCAAAAGCTGCGTGAAGCGTATGCTTGCAGAGAAAAAGTAAAGTAAAGCCGCACTGTTTTTCGGTGCGGCTTTAAAACACAAAAACCGCCTTTCGGCGGTCAAGCATCACAGACAACGGAATGACCCCTGACCGTGCATCTTTCACCTACAACGATCAGAGGTCATTCCACATGATTCTTGGTATCTAACATCATTGGCTACCTCACAATCTTCAATTTTTCGAGTGCCGCCGCCTCTCCTATCGTAGCGGCAGTAATCATTTCATCGGACTGTTCCTCCATCATTTCCAAAACGGTGTTTATTAACAACCCTTCTATATATGAAACAGATCCTTCTGTTGGCATTATAATAGCACAGCAAGCCGTGTATGTCTATTCGCAATTCCGCCAAATAAAAACATATGTTTTTGTGCAAAAGACAGAATTGCTTTATTTGTGTTGCAATTTGCACTAAAACGATGTATAATAAAAATGTTGTGAGCCATATCACACTCTCCGGCGAGAGCGGTACGGCTCATTTTTCATATGATACAGGCAGAAAAAGGAATTTTATTCCGACAAATGTGCAAATTACATTGTTTTTTCGGGAAAACTATTTTATAATTACAGAAAAAGACCGCTTTACTGCGGCAGTGAGGAAACAGAATAATGAGTGAACTAAAGCTTGGTATATCCGGCATTGAGCTGGCGCGGCGGTTTTATGAAGACTGCGCCCGGGGCACGTTTTACAGCGAACTGGGAATGTATATGGATCAGATCACCGTCGGGCTTGTCGGCGAGGGCTCAGAGTGCTTCGGCTTTGACGATAAGCTCTCAACCGACCACGATTACGGCCCGTCGTTTTGCGTGTGGATGTCGCAGGAGCTTTATGGGCAGATCGGAGAATTTGCGCAGGAGCTGTATGACGACCTGCCCGAGGAATACATGGGCGTCAGATTTCAGTTAAGGCGCGAGACTGCCTCCGACAGACGCGGAGTACTGATGACCGAGAGATTTTATCAGAAGTTTTTAGGCGGTAAGCTTCTGCCCGAGAACAATATGGACTGGCTGAGAATTCCCGAGAATTATCTGGCTGTCTGCACCAACGGTGAGCTTTTCCACGCCCCCGTCACCGATTTTACCGCGATCAGAAGCTATCTTCTCGGCTTTTATCCCGAGGATGTCAGACGCAAGAAGATAGGCGCAAACCTTGTGAAGATGGCTCACGCCGGTCAGGTCAACTTCGGCCGCATGGCACAGCGCGACGATCCCGTCGCCTGCCGTCTGGCGCTGGATCAGTTCATCGAGGGCGCGGTCAAAACGCTGTATCTGCTGGATAAAAAATATTGTCCGTATTATAAATGGATGTGGCGCGGACTTGCCGACGTGAAGGATGAGTATGATATTGCCGCAAAATTAAGAGCACTTGCGCTGGGCGACCTGAGTGATTATAAATCGGTCTCCGCAAAGATCGAGGAAATTGCCGCGCTTATTATTCAGCTTCTTCACGCACAGGAGCTTTCCGACAGCGGCGAGAGCTATCTTGAGCGTCAGGCATATTCGGTTATCGATCCAATAGAGGATACACAGCTTCAGAGACTGCCTATAATGATGGGGTAATTACAGTGTGGAGTGTGGAGTTTGGAGTTGCCGCACCGGCTCCCTCCATGAGGGAGCTGTCACGAAGTGACTGAGGGAGTCGGCTCCCAATAGTAGAAAGGTAAAAAAACTGTATCCGTAGGGCGCTGGCTGTCTCCCGCCGTAACGTAACGGAAGCTTCAACTTTTCGGCGGGAGACAGCC
>JAUNND010000101.1 GCA_030531595.1 Eubacteriales bacterium
GAACTCAATCGCTTTTTTCTATCCCCTTGGTCTCACATCTATTGTAACTCTACAATCCGAATTTTCGGTTGACCGCACACGTTATTGCTGATATAATAATGTGTCAAATTATGTATGGATTTTTGGAGCTGGCTATGTGGATTTCGGATAAATGGCAGGACTTTGAGCTTTTGGACTGTTCAAAGGGCGAAAAACTGGAGCGTTGGGGGAAATACTACCTCGTGCGTCCCGACCCGCAGGCGATATGGGACACGCCCCGCCGCAATATGCACTGGAACGACCGCGACGCACGTTACCGCCGCAGCGAGACCGGCGGCGGAAGCTGGGACAAGGGCGGACTGCCCTCAAACTGGCAGATAAAATACGGTGAGCTGACCTTCAACGTAAAGCCCATGAATTTTAAGCACACGGGACTTTTCCCCGAACAGGCGACGAACTGGGATTTTGCCATGGGCAAGATACGTTCCGCCGGGCGCGAAATAAGCGTTCTCAATCTGTTCGGTTACACTGGGGCCGCGACCATAGCCTGTGCAAAGGCGGGGGCGAGCGTGTGTCATGTAGACGCGGCAAAGGGCATGGTCGCGTGGGGCAAGGAAAACGCCGTTTCCTCCGGTCTTGCCGATGCGCCCATCCGCTGGATCGTGGATGACTGCGCCAAATTTGTCGAGCGTGAAATTCGCCGCGGTCATAAGTACGATGCAATCATCATGGACCCGCCATCCTACGGTCGCGGACCCGGCGGCGAGGTCTGGAAGCTTGAAAATAATCTCTGGGATTTTGTGTCTCTGTGCGCGGGCGTTCTGTCGGATGATCCGTTGTTTGTGGTCATCAATTCCTATACCACCGGACTTTCCGCCTCCGTTCTCTCATATGTGACAGAGAGTATTTTTACTAAAAAATTCGGAGGCCGCTCGGATGCTCAGGAGCTGGGTCTGCCCGTGACAGATACGGGACTGTGCCTCCCCTGCGGCGCGACCTGTAGATGGGAAAGGTAATCAAAAGAATTATTGTAGGGCGCTGGCTGTCTCCCGCCGGAACCTCACGGAAAATCCGACTCTACGGCGGGAGACAGCCAGCGCCCTACGGAATGGATTTCGACTGAGCGGAAAAGAAATGTATTATGTCTATAATAAGCTTCAAAAAAGTTAAATTTTCATACCCGGGTGAGGACTGGGTGAGCCTCAAGGAGATAGACCTCGACATTGAGGCGGGGCAGTTCGTGGCGATACTCGGTCACAACGGCTCCGGCAAATCCACGCTTGCCAAGCATATCAACGGCATTTTACTGCCCGACAGCGGCAGTGTGTTCGTTAACGGACTGGATACTGCCGACGAAAACAACACTCTTGATATCCGCCGCAGTGTGGGCATGGTCTTTCAGAACCCCGATAACCAGATAGTCGCAAACGTGGTTGAGGACGATGTGGCGTTCGCACCCGAGAACTTAGGGGTAGAGCCGGCGGAGATACGAAAACGTGTTGACGACGCCTTAAAGCAGGTGGGCATGTATGAGCTTCGCTCCCATGCACCCCATCTTCTCTCCGGCGGTCAGAAGCAGCGCGTGGCAATAGCCGGTGTTATCGCCATGCAGCCGCAGATAATAGTTCTGGACGAGCCGACCGCCATGCTCGATCCGAAGGGCAGACGGGAAGTGATCGATACCGTCACGCGCCTGTGCCGCGAAAAGGGCATGACCGTCGTACTGATAACCCACCACATGGACGAGTGTGTCGGCGCGGACAGACTGATTGTGATGTCGGGCGGCAATATCGTTGCCGACGGTACGCCCGCCGAGGTCTTTTCAAATGTTGAGCTTATGGACAGCGAGGGTCTGGATGTGCCCGAGACCGTGCGCCTTGCCCATGAGCTGAACGAGCGCGGCTTTGCGCTCAATGAAGGTATACTGGATGCCGAAAGCTTTGCAAAAGAGCTTTTGAAAGGATAAGAAATGGCAGAAATTCGCGTTGAGGGTCTGCGCCATGTGTATTCCGCAGGAACGCCCTTTGAAAACGTTGCCCTTGACAATATAAACACCGTACTGCACCCCGGAGAGCTGATCGGGGTCATCGGTCATACAGGCTCGGGTAAATCCACCTTTATCCAGCACTTAAACGCTCTTTTGAAGCCCACCGGCGGAACCGTTTACTGTAACGATAAGGATATCAACGCCGATAAGCTCTCGCGCCGCGATATAAAGTTCAAGGTCGGTCTTGTGTTCCAGTATCCCGAGTATCAGCTTTTCGAGGAGACGGTGTACAAGGATATCGCCTTTGGTCCCAAAAACATGAAGCTCAGCGATGAAGAAATCGATATCCGCGTCCGTGAGGCGGCGGAGTTCGTCGGGATAGGCGAATATTTCTTTGATAAATCTCCGTTGGAACTTTCCGGCGGTCAGAAACGACGTATAGCCATAGCCGGTGTTATCGCCATGCGCCCGGAAGTCCTCATTTTGGATGAACCGACCGCGGGGCTTGACCCGGCGGGCTGTGCGCAGATTTTGGAAAACATCATCAGCTACCGGGACAAGACCGGCGCGGCGGTCGTGATCGTCAGCCATAATATGGACGATACCGCCCGCATTTCCGACAGGATACTTGTTTTCCATAAGGGCAGTATAGCCATGGACGGAACTCCCGAGGAGGTCTTTTCTCAGCCGGACAGACTTATCGAAATGGGACTTGATGTGCCTCACGCCACGTCGCTGGCTATGGTTTTGAGAAAAAACGGCATTCCGCTTGAAGGCTCGATCTATACCCATGAGCAGCTCAAAGCCGCTGTTTTGAAGGCAAAGGGGGTAATGTCATGTTAAAGGACGTCACCCTCGGTCAGTATTTCCCCGGAAATTCGATCGTACACCGTCTGGATCCGAGAACGAAGCTGATATTGGTAGTGCTGTTCATTGCGGGACTGTTTCAGGCAAACGGCTGGCTCGGTTATATCGTTGTTATGGCGGTCACCTTTACTGCCATCGGCATTTCGACTATCCCGCCCAAAAGCTTTGTCAGGGGCTTAAAGCCGATGATATTCATCATTGCGCTGACGGCGATCTTAAATCTCTTCTACACGACCGGCACACCGATCCTCCCGGGCTGGCCCGTCACCTTTGAGGGCATCGAGAGAGCGGTACAGATGGTATTGCGTATCTCTCTGCTTATTGCCGGAACATTTCTGCTGACCTACACCACAAGTCCCATGGAGCTTACCGACGGTCTGGAAAAACTCTTTTCCCCGCTCAATAAGATAAAGGTTCCGGTTCATGAGCTTACACTGATGATGAGCATGGCGCTTCGCTTCATCCCCACGCTCATAGAGGAAACGGATAAGATAATGTCCGCACAGAAGGCGCGAGGCGCGGATTTTGAGACCGGCGGACTTATTCAGCGTGCAAAGGCTCTGCTGCCGGTGCTCGTGCCGCTGTTTGTTTCGGCGTTCAGACGTGCCGACGAGCTTGCGGTAGCCATGGAGAGCCGCTGTTATCACGGCGGAGAGGGCAGAACCCGTATGAAGCAGATGAAGCTTGAAGGGCGTGACTATATCGCCTTGCTGATCGGCGCCGTTTTTCTTGCCGCGATGATAGTAATGAAGAAATTTGGGCTATAATCTATGAGAAATATTGCGCTCAGACTTAAATATGACGGGAGCCGCTATCACGGCTGGCAGGTGCAGAAAGAGGATATAACCGTTGCCGAGACGCTTGAAGAGGCGCTTGAAAAGGTCTGCGGTCATAAAGTAAAGGTCACAGGTTGCGGCAGGACGGACGCGGGAGTCTATGCCCTGCGCTACTGCGCCAATTTCCGAACCGACAGCCGCATTCCCGTTGACAGACTGCCCCTTGCCGTAAACAGCCGCCTGCCCTCGGATATCGCGGTGTGTGATGCCGTAGAGGCGGAAGAGAGCTTCAACGCCATATCCTCCTGCATAAAAAAAGAATATATCTACAAAATACTGAATAGTAATATACGAGACCCGTTCCTTGCAGACCGCGTCTGCTTTTATCCGCAGCATCTGGATATGGAGCTTATGAGCGCGGCGGCGAGAGCCTTTGAGGGAACGCACGATTTCAGAGCCGTGCGCAGTTTGGGCACGGAGACTAAAACGACCGTCCGTACCGTATATCACTGCCGTGCCGAGAAACAGGGCGACATTATAACCGTCTCGGTCTGCGCTGACGGATTTCTTTACAATATGTGCCGCGCCATGGTCGGCACGATGGTCTACGCCTCATACGGCAAGCTCCTGCCGGAGGAAATACCGCATCTGCTTGAAATAGGTGACAGGAGACTGACAGGTCCCACCATGCCCCCGCAGGGACTCTACCTCAACCGCGTGTGGTACGATGGCAAGGTCGGAGAGATGATGCAGAATTAGGAATGAGGAAATAGGAATGAG
>JAUNND010000033.1:0-24208 GCA_030531595.1 Eubacteriales bacterium
ACCCACGTATCCAGCTTGGAAGGCTGGTGTTCTACCATTGAACTACACCCGCATGCTCATTCCCTAATTCAGCTTAGAAATGATAACACACCAAACACCGCTTTGTCAAGAACTTTTTTCTTCTCAGAACGCTTTTTTTGCGACCTCGTCCAGAACGCCCAGATCCCAGAACAGTCGGGTACCCACATACTTGTCGCGGATATCCTTGGTCATGGTGAAGGTCGTGCGGACCTGATCGTCGGTATAGCCGATGCAGCGGGCGGATGTGGGAATGCCGAGGCTCTCCATCAGCCTGCAAAGCTCCTTTGAGGGCATGAGCGCGGAGATAAGCTCCACGATCTTATCCCAGTTGGTCTCAATGATCGCAAGGCGCTTTTCGTGCTTCTTTATATCGTACTTGTGCTCACGGTTCTCGCCTTCGATCATCGCCTCCGCGCCGGGGCCTACAAAGGCAAGGAGCTGACGGTTCCAGTCGTCGTTGGAAAAGCCCGCGACAAAGTTCATAGCCTTCTCATGGTCGGGCTTTTTGACGAGCTTTAAAAATTCCTCGTAAGCGCGGAGCGTGTAGAGCGTACCCATACCGGCCTGTATGCCGTGCTGCTCAAACTGCGCGTCCTCAAAGGCGAGGGAACGCATATCCCAGATGTGGGAGAAATAGTGCTCCATACCGGAGGCCGGACGCGAAACACCGGCGTAGTTCATCGCAACGCCTGCCAGCACAAGACCTTCCATCACGGCGCGGACAGCCTCCGCATCCCGTGTA
Organism: Eubacteriales bacterium; assembly: GCA_030531595.1. Lineage (GTDB taxonomy): Bacteria > Bacillota > Clostridia > Oscillospirales > Oscillospiraceae > Limivicinus. The sequence goes on from JAUNND010000033.1 coordinate 764, forward strand.
AGCAGGTCTTTGGACTTCGTCAGAACTCTATCGACCGCCTTTTCAATAAGCGCGGCGATCACGGGGCAGTAGTCCTCGCCCACGATGATTTCGGCAAGGCTCCATTCACACAGGCTCGTCAGCTTTGCCAGCATATCGCCCACGCCGGAGCGGAGAAGGTGCATCGGCGCGTTTTTGAGGATATCGAGGTCACCGATAACGCCCCACGGCGCTTTTGAGTAAAGCGAGACCTTCAGACCGTCCACATCCATCGAGGACGTACCGGAGACAAAGCCATCCATGGAGGGGGCTGTTGCCACTATAATATATTCTCTGCCGGTGGCGCGGGCAAGGAGCTTGCCGGTGTCGTTGATAACGCCGGAGCCGATGCCGACGATGCAGTCGCAGGAGTAGTCAAAGTGCATCACGGCGCTGCCCACCGTGAACTCCGTGGGACGCACGGGGGATTTTTCAAAGACGTATTTGCCGTAGGAGTAACCGCACTCGTCCAGCACCTTCATGACCGTCTCACCGGCGGCGGCGAAGGTTTCGTGACCGGAGAGAAGGAAGGGCTTTTTACAGCCGATGGCTTCCAGAAATTCCGGCAGATGCTTCACCGCGCCTGCCTCTATGACCACGCGGGAAACGCCCTGCTTATGCGTCTTGCCGCAGCAGCATTCAAAAGAGCCGAGAGACAGAAGCTCTTCGAAGCTCATATTTTTAATCTCGTCAACTGTCATTTTTATGTTCTCCCGTTAAATATATGTTGGAAATGAGATAAGTTTTTTGTAGGGCGGGGGCGTGCTCCCGCCGTGACCTGACGCATTATCTAACTTTTCGGCGGGAGCAAGCCCCCGCCCTACTGTCAATAATGTATATTCGGAATATCCTCGGTAAAGCCTACCGCATAGCAGTAATCCAGCGCAAGCTCCGCAACATAGTCCTTCACAAGCTCGCGGGCGCTGTTTTCAAGATGACCGCGGATGATCCTTGCGTACTGCACGGGCATATACTGATGCAGCATATTCATGGGGATTTCGATCCCGCTCATATTTTCAAGCAGCGCCTCGATCGCTGCGGATACCTCGGGTACGGTCAGATAATAGCGGCAGCGGTCGGAGTAGGAATACCTGCGGCACAGCGCCTGCTGCTTTTCGTCGCCGTGGTAGTGCTTTACCCATTTGGACGGATCGTTCATCATGGCATTTTCCAGAACCTGCGGGAAGTCGACACGTCCGGAGCCGACAAGCTCCTTTTCCATCATGCTAAGTGCGAAAAGACCCTCGCGCAGAGCATAGGTCAGCGCAGGACCGACCTTCAGAATGGCGATGCCGTCGCGTACCATTTCTTTAAGAGCTTCGCTCGGCTGATAGTCGGTGCTGTGTCCTTCCAGAACGATGCTTTTGTGCTTCTTTGTCTCCGCAACGAGTTTTTCGGCGTTCTCGGGACAGTAGCGGAAATAGCCGTCATCGCCGAATTCCACGCCGGGCTGAACCACCACGCCGATGATGTTTTCAAATGCGTCTCCCCGACCCACGGACTCAAATGCTCTGCGATAGGCGGCAAGGGTCTCGTTAAGGGCTTCGGGCTTCGTCACAGAAATGCTGTCCTCCTCGGCCTGTGCGCCGCCCGGGATCGGGACCTCGCTGCCGATGATGAAGGTGGGGCGCTGTTCGTCGGGATCGGCTTTTCTCAGCTCCTGATATGCTTCCTCACATACAGCGTACAGCTCCGCGCCGCGGCGGGCGATCGTATCATCCGACAGCGGCGCATCCTTGTCATCGCTTGAAAGCTTCATACTGGTGTCAAGATGTATCTTCTTAAAGCCAGCCAGAACAAATTCCCGCACAAGCTCTCTCGAATTTGCCATAGCCTCTTCTTCACTGAGATTGACCCATGTGAGCGGGCCGAGATGGTCGCCGCCGAGGACGATCATATCTCTCGGATAGCCGACCTTGTCCGCGGCGGAAAATACCATATCACGGAAGTCGGCAGGGCGCATACCGGTGTAGCCGCCGAACTGGTTGACCTGATTTGCGGTGGCCTCGATAAGTATCGGGGCGTCGAGCTTTTTATGCAGCTCCAGACACGCTTCCAGAACGATGGGGTTTGCGGTGCAGTAGGACGGTATGCCGCAGTTCTCGCCCCGCTGTCTGCGCACGATAAGCTCTCGCATTGTGTCTTTCATTTTCTGTCCTCCGGTTTTCGTTTTTTCGATTGCTGACAATTATAGCATGTTTGAAGCGCAATACAAGTGCCGCGCTGCTGATAAGCGATAAATTTTCAAAAAAATTCCCTCTGCCGCATTGACAGAGGGAAGAGTGTTACTTTTTCCATGTGGACGGGGCGAACAGCACCAGAAGAGGGAAGAATTCCAGTCTGCCGAGAAGCATGGCAAAGGTCATCACGAGCTTTGAAAGGTCGGAGAAGATAGAATAATTACCGGCGGGACCGACAAGCCCCATACCGGGTCCCATGTTGGAAAGACATGAGATCATGGCTGTGAAATTAGTCGTTATATCGTAGCCGTCAAAGGATATTATAAAGGTAAACAGCAGCAGACACAATGCGTAGAGCAGTGAAAAGCTGAGTGTCGCGGAAATTACCTCCCTGTCCACGCTCTTGCCGTCCATGCGCACGGAAACAACGCTTCTGGGGCGGGTCATTCTCCGCACATCCACAACGGCGCATTTTATCAGCATCATAATTCTTGAAAGCTTCATACCGCCGCCCGTACTGCCCGCACACGCGCCGCAGAACATTATAAGCACCAGTATCCACTTGCAGTACTCCGGCCAGAGCGTGAAATCGGCGTTGCCGAAGCCGGAGGAGCTCATAAGCGTATTGACGTTGAAGAAGGCGTATCGCACGCCCTGCATAAAGCCGCCGTAGGTATCGGAAATACCGGCGGCAATGGCAAGAGTCGTGCCGATGATGATAAGGAAATACCAGTGCAGCTCCTCGCTTTTCAGCGCGTCACGCCAGCGTCCTATCAGAATAAGAAAGTACAGGTTGAAGTTTATGCCGAATATCATCATGAACACCGCGATAACGGTATCAATATACGCACTGTCCCAGTAGCCGACACTTGAAGCCTTTGTGGAAAAGCCGCCTGTGCCGGCGGTCGCCATGGAGTGAAGCACAGCGTCATATACACTCATGCCGCCGAAGCGGAGAAACACATATTCGACCGCCGTCAGTGCAATATAAATAAGGTAGAGTATCTTTGCGGTTTTCCGCACTCTCGGAACGAGCTTGCCCACGGTCGGGCCCGGTACCTCGGCGCGCATTATGTGCATGGAGCGGTTGCCGCTCATGGGCATGACCGCCATGATGAACACCAGTACGCCCATACCGCCTATCCAGTGGGTGAAAAGCCGCCAGAACATGGTACCGCGTGAGAGGACCTCCACATTCTCCATTATCGTTGCGCCGGTAGTGGTCAGACCCGAGGCGGTCTCAAACAGCGCGTCCACAAAGCTCGGTATCTCGCCGCTGAGATAAAAGGGCAGAGCACCGAAAACGGACATAAGTATCCAGCCCAGACCGACGATGACAAAGCCTTCCTTTGCAAAGATCATGTCGTTTTCAGGCTTTACGCATATAAGCAGCAGAGCAAAAACACCGGTAATGGCTATCGTTATCAGAAAGTGGCTTATTTTCTCGTGATAGATAAGCCCAACGGCTGCCGGAACGACAAGCAGAGCGCACAGGCACAGCAGGATAAGCCCCAGCACACGAAAAATCATTTTCCGATTCATCTGCGCACCTCTAAAATATCGTCAAGCTGATTTAACATACCGGCACGGGATACGATGATGGCGTGATCTCCCGCGGCAATGGCTGAACTGCCGTCGGGTATGAGCGTCTTATTTCCGCGAACCAGCGCACATACCAGCACATTTTTCTTCAGCTTCAGCTCCTTCAGCGAAATACCGACACATTCGGAGTCCTTTCCGACGATAAATTCCAGAGCCTCCGCCCTTCCGTCGGCGATCTTGTAGAGCGTTTCCATGCTGCTGCCGACGGAGTTGTCCATTGCGCGGACATAGCGTGCAAGCTGCTGAGAGACAAGCGTTTTCGGCGTGACAACGCTGTCGAGCCCCACAGACTCCATAATGCTGTCGTAATAATCGTGGTTGGACTTGACAACTATCTTTTCAACCCCACAGCTTTTAGCGTACATGGAGGTAAGAATATTGTCGCCGTCATCGCCGGTCAGAGCGACAAAAGCGTCGGTCGTCTTTATGCCCTCCTCTAAAAGAAGCTCACTGCTGGTGGCGTCGCCGCAGATTATACGCGCACCGTCCGTCAGATCAAGAAGCTCCTCACAGCGTTCACTGTCCTTCTCAACTATCGTGACCGCCATACCGCAGTCGGCAAGAAGCTTTGAAAGATGGACAGTGATGCGTCCGCCGCCCATAATCATCACGCTTTTAACAGGTTTTTTGTACTGACCGAGAGCGATGAAAAACTTTCTCAGCTCGCGTGATGAGCCGGTGACGCTCATGGTATCCCCCGCCTTCAGCGTGAAAAGGCCGTTGGGAATGACAGCCTCATCATCGCGCTCCACAACGCTGACGAGAACCTTTGCGTTAAACCGGGAAGTCAGATCCTTGAGCATAACGCCGTCCAGCTTATCCCCCTTGACGACCCTGTGTTCCATTATCTCCACGCTGCCCTTGGAAAACGAGTCAACACGGACAGCACCCGGGAAACGCAGAATACGCGAGATCTCCTTAGCACACTCATATTCGGGATTGATTATCACAGAAAGTCCCAGAGCCTCGCGCAGAAATTCGGTCTGACTGAGATATTCGGAGTCGCGTATACGCGCTATGACGTGCTTTGTGCCGAGCTTGACCGCCGAGATTCCGCATACCATATTCACCTCGTCACTGCCCGCCGCCGCCATAAGGAGGTCTGCTTCATGTGCGCCCGCCTCAATGAGCGTTTCGGGGTTTGTGATGCTGCCCTCTACGCAGATAACGTCAAGCATATTTGAAATAGTGTTTATGACCGAGGCATCCTTGTCAACGACCGTAACGTCATGCCCCTCGGAGGTCAGTGTCTGTGCAACGGAAAAACCGCTAATTCCCGCACCGGCGATTATTATTTTCATAGTCTTCTCCTGCCTTGGTTTGATTTGAAAAGAGAGAAAAAGCTTATTTAGTGTGGAGTTTGGAGTGTGAAATGTGGAGTTTAAAGTGTCGGCTCCGCCGACGGATCATATTTCCCTCAGTTGTTTTGCTTTTCTTAAAAAACTTAATATGTCTTTAACCGTAAGTATTTTGAAGATGTATAGACTTTTGTGTAAATTCTAATTGCCGCGAAGGGGCTCTTTCACTCCACACTCAAAACTCCACACTCCACACTTTGATATACTGCTTGAAACCTTGCTGTATTATATGTTACAATATAACATAATCTAAGGAAAGAGTGTTAGTAAAAAATAAAAATGTTCACAGGATTTACAAAAGAAACCTCGGATTTTTTCTGGGAGCTGGCATTCAACAATGAACGCCCCTGGTTTTTGGAGCACAAGGAGCAGTTTGAGCGCGTTCTGAACGAGCCGTTCAAGGCACTGGCAAAGGAAACGAACGCCCTTATGGCGGAGAAGTTTCCGCACATGGACTGTCAGGTACACATTGCGCGTATCTACCGCGACGCCCGCCGGCTTTTCGGCAGAGGTCCTTACAAGGATCATCTGTGGTTTTCGATAAAAAGCAACAACACCCTTCTTGACGGACCGATGTTCTGGTTTGAGATAGGCGCGGCGGAATTTTCCTACGGCATGGGCTTTTATAACGCCGCCGCCGCACAGATGCAGCATTTCCGCGATATTGTGGACGCAAATCCCGCCGCCTTTGAGAGGCTTATTACCGATGTTGAAAAGCATAAGGAATTCACTCTCACCGGCGAGAAGTATTCAAAACCTAAGGGCAGCCACAATGAGCACATCTCAAACTGGTATAACCGCAAGCGTTTAGGGCTTGAGCACACCGAGGAATTCGGCGGCGATGCGCTGTCGCCGGAGCTTCCCGCAATACTGGTCAGAGAATACGAAAAGCTCATGCCGACGTATGAGCTGTTTATGAAATTTTATAACGAAGAGGTCTGACAAATGATTTCGGTCATAATACCGGCATACAATGCCGAAAAAAACCTCACAGCGTCGGTCGAAAGCGTGCTTTCACAAGTCTATGCCGATTTTGAGCTGATAATCGTCAACGACGGCTCAAGGGATAATACCGCCTCCGTTGCCGCCGCGCTCGCGGAGAAGGACAGCAGAATAAAGGTTTTCAGCATAGAAAACTCCGGCCCCGCAATGGCGAGAAATTTCGGTCTTGATCATGTTTCCGAAGACGCCGAATATATCGCCTTTATCGACTCCGATGATCTCATGCTCCCCGACTTCCTTGAATACGCGCTGTCGGCGGCGGAAAACGGCGCGGAATTTGTCATGACGGGATTTACCATCAAAAATCCCGACGGCACTACAAGAGACTATTTTGAGGCTGAAAAATTTTTTGATGAAACAACTCTCGGTGAGGCTCTGCCGCGTCTGTATATGGCAAATATGCTCAATCAGGTCTGGGCGAAGCTGTACCGTGCGGATATAATCAGAGATAATAACATCCGTTTTCCGGACTACCGCTGGGGCGAGGACAGACTTTTTAATTTTGACGTTCTTGAAAGGATGAAAAAGTGCGCCGTACTGCCTCAGTGCAAATACAGCTACATCATGCAGCCCGGCGAGAGTCTTATTTCGCGCTATTATGACAAAAAGGTTCAGGTCTGCTGTGAAGCCGACACGCGTATGGCGGGACTGTGCCGATGCTTCGGCACAAAGGATGATGCGGGCTGCCGCTATATGTTTATAAAAAGCATATTCTCCTGCATTACCAACCTTTACGCGCCGAGCTGTCCTCTGAGTACAAAGGAAAAGCGGAAATATGTTGAAGAAATACTGAATAATGAGCAGGTCATTTCCCGCAGCCGCGGAATGTTCGGCGGTGCCGTTGAGCAGACGATGGGCAAGGTGCTCAGAAGCGGCAATGTGACGCTAAATATGCTGATGTTCCGCACCGTTTACGCCGCCGGAAAGCTCACACCGAAGCTGTTTCTGATGCTTAAACATAAAAAATAAAAGACTGCTGCGGTTATAACATTCAGAGAAGTAAAATGCCTTGAATTTCAGATAAGCTTATAGTATATTGAACGAAAAAGATACACTCTGACAGAAAGGAAGAAAACCATGTTCGTATATGCCGACAACGCCGCAACTACCTCCGTCAGCAAGACCGCGCTTGACGCGATGATACCCTATCTCACGGAAAAATACGGCAACCCCTCAAGCCTCTATGCCTTCGCACAGGATGTTAAGGAAGGTCTGGAGGAAGCCCGCGCAACGATCGCAAAATGCATCAACGCCTCCCCCAAGGAGATATATTTTACCTCCGGCGGAAGCGAGGCGGACAATCAGGCGATAGTCTCCGCCGCAAAGGTCGGCGCGAGAAAGGGCAGAAAGCACATCATCTCCACCAAATTTGAGCACCACGCAGTACTGCATACCCTCAAAAAGCTTGAAAAAGAGGGCTTTGAGGTGACATTGCTGGACGTTCACGCAGACGGCGTTGTGACTGTTGAGGACGTGAAGAACGCCATCCGCGAGGATACCTGCCTTGTGACGGTCATGTTTGCCAACAACGAGATCGGCACCGTTCAGCCCGTAACCGAGATCGGCGCACTCTGCCGCGAGAAGGGCATTCCCTTCCACACGGACGCGGTCCAGGCGGCGGGTCATATGCCCATCGACGTTGAGGCGATGAATATCGATATGCTGGCAATGTCCGGCCACAAGTTCCACGCTCCCAAGGGCGTGGGCGTACTGTACGCCAAGAAGAATATGCCGCTGTTCAATATCATCGAGGGCGGCGGACAGGAGCGCGGCAAACGCGCCGGCACCGAGAACATGGCGGGTATCGTCGCCATGGCGGCGGCTCTTAAAGAGTCCTGCGAGCACATGGAGGAAAACAACGCAAGGATAATCCCCATGCGCGACAGGCTCTTTGCGGAGCTTTCAAAGATCCCCCACAGCAAAATAAATGGCAGTCTTGAACACCACGTCCCGGGTACGGTGAATATGTGCTTCGAAGGCATTGAGGGCGAAAGTCTCCTGCTGATGCTGGATATGAACGGTATCTGCGCCTCCTCCGGCTCCGCCTGCACCTCCGGTTCTCTCGACCCCAGTCATGTTCTTCTGAGCTTGGGACTGCCCCACGAGGTCGCCCACGGCTCGCTGAGACTCTCCATCGGTGAATACAATACTATGGAGGAAATAGACCATATTATCGAGTGCGTACCGAAGATCGTTGCGAAGCTGCGCGATATGTCCCCCGTGTGGGACGAGCTGGAGACCGGCAAGAGAAAGCACCTTATTTAATATCCGCAGGGCGGGGACTTGGTTCCGCCGCACAACACGCCACCGTAGGGCGGGGGGGCTTGCTCCCGCCGCACAACACGCCACCGTAGGGCGGGGGCTTGCTCCCGCCGCATGATATATAAAATATAATTGGAGGATAATACAATGGCTCTTTACAGCGATAAGGTTATGGATCATTTTCAAAATCCCCGCAACGTCGGCAAGATGGATGACGCGGACGGCATAGGTGAAGTCGGCAACGCCAAGTGTGGCGACATCATGCGTATGTACATCAAGGTGCGCGACGGCATAATCGTAGACTGCAAGTTCAACACCTTCGGCTGCGGCAGCGCCATCGCCACAAGCTCCATGGCTACCGAGCTTATCATGGGAAAGCCGGTCGAGGACGCTCTGAAGCTTTCCAATCAGGCGGTCGTTGAGGCTCTTGACGGTCTGCCCCCTCAGAAGATCCACTGCTCCGTGCTCGCCGAGGAGGCGGTTCAGGCCGCCGTAAAGGACTATTACGACAAAAACGGCATCGAGTACGACCCGAGCCTTTTCAAGCCCATGCACAACTGCGAGGCCTGCGAAGGATAAAAACTTTCCCTCTCCGAAAATCGGAGGGGGGTTTTTGTATTAAAAATTAATATTTTTCCCCTTAACATAAGAGAATATATGTGTTATACTGATAATATAAACGAAAAACATCAGAAAGGAAATCAAGACAATGGGAACTGAGGCGGAACGTCAGGACACCAGAAAAGCAATGGCATTCGATCTTATCAGTATCATTGACGAAAAGCCCGAAAAAGAGAGTTATTCGGCGGAAGAAGTTAAAAAACTGATAAGGGTATATGTAAATACAGCCGATCAGAAGTGAACATTAAAAGAGCGGGAGCTTAGTTCCCGCTCTTTTTAACGCTGTGAAAGTTTATATCCGTTGAAAAATTCGACAAAGCAGTTGAAAAGCTCCTTTGTTCTGCCGTGCAGACCGGTTTCCCTGTTATAATAGGCGCACACGCTGTCGATGTCGGGCAGATAGGGGAGAGGAAAGATCTCCACGTTCTTGAGATAATCCTGCTGCATTTCCCTGTCGAGCATATCCCAGAACAGTCGGGCATAGATCAGTACGCCCAATCCGCTGTTGCACAGCTGAAAAGCGTTTTCAACATTTGTCAGCTCGCACACAAAACGGGGAGATATGTCATAGTATTTAAGGTAGCTGTTTAATGCCCTGCCGCCGGAGGAGAGACGCGGAATTTTAATAAACGGCGCATCGGCAAAATAATTCAGGTCGGCGTTTTTTGCAAAGGAAGCGCATACCCGGTCATAACCGTCTCCGGCCAAGTCTCGCAGAACCTTTTTCGGAACGACAAGAACCTGCTCCTTCCTGCACAGAGGAACGCTTTCGTAATTATCCGGCGTACCGCTTATGGAGCCTATCACAAGGTCGACGCCGTCTCGGGCAACGGACTTCTGCAGAACCTCCGGCGATTCCTCATAGAGCCGCAGAAAGGTGTCGGGATAAGCGTCCAGAAAACCGGGCAGCACATGGGGCAGAACGGCTCTGGCGACGGTATGTTCGATGCCGATATTCAGCACCTGTGCCGTGCCCGTACCGCGGCTTGAATTGTCCTCATACTCCTGACGGAGCTGCAGAATTTCCTTTGCCGTCTGCAAAAAAAGCTTGCCGTCGGTCGTAAGACCCAGAGGACGGCTCCTTAAAAAAAGCTGAGAGCCCAGCTCCTCTTCAAGTCTGGCTATCTGTTTCGAAAGAGACTGCTGCGATATAAAAAGATGCTTTGCCGCAGTGGAGAAGCTCTTTTCCTCCGCAACGGCTACATAGCTTTTCAGGACGTCAAAATCCAAAATCAAACACCCGCTTTCCGATTTCACAGTATACCACTATCTTTCCAATACGTCAAATAATTGTAAAAAACCGGCATATAAGGCGTATTACAAAACGGCGGACGCTTTTTCTCCGTGCTGCTTGCCGAAAAAAGCGAACGGATGCTTGTATATGCTGCACAAAAACAGGACGCTGTTTTGGTCACTTTGTTTGGCAAAAGAGAAAAAAGTAAAAAGGGTATTGCAAAATTCAACTCTCAGTTGTATTATAAACGCGAAAAGAGCGTAATACATAGACCACGAAACCGTATCGGCTCCTTTGTATTGCACACTATTATGTTAGGAGGATATTGACCATGAAAAAAACACTTGCACTTTTACTTGCGCTTTGCATGATATTTGCCCTGTGCGCCTGCGGTGAACAGGCTGCCCCCGCCGCTCCGGCAGCAGAGGAAGCCCCCGCAGTCGAGGAAGCTCCCGCTCCCGCTCCTGCCGAGGCTCTTACGTTTACCACCGGCGGCGAGGCCGGCACCTACTATGCTTTCGGCAGCGTTCTGGCACAGTACGTCACCAATAACGGCGGCCTGAATGTCACCGCCGTCACCGGCAACGGCTCTCAGGCCAACATCGAGGATATGGCCGCAGGCGACGTTCAGCTCGCTTTCTGCCAGTCCGACGTTATGAGCTATGCCTACTCCGGCACTAATCTCTTCGCCGAATCCGGCAAGGTCGACAGCTTCTCCACTGTTGCCGCTCTCTACATGGAGCAGGTACAGATCGTCACCATGAATCCCGACATCAAGACGGTTGCAGACCTCAAGGGCAAGTCCGTTTCCATCGGTGCTCTCGGCTCCGGCGTTTACTTCAACGCACTTGACGTTCTTGGCGTCTACGGTCTGACCGAGGATGACATCAAGCCCGTATACCAGAGCTTCGGCGACAGCGCAGAGTCCCTGAAGGACAACAAGATCGACGCAGCCTTCATCGTAGCCGGCGCACCCACCACCGCAATCACCGACCTCTCCACCAGCGGTCAGGTCTACCTCGTCAGCATCGACGATGACCACATCGGCGAGCTGATCGCAAAGAGCCCCTACTACTCCCCCTACACCGTAAAGGCTGATGTGTACGGTATGCCCGAGGATGCACAGACTGTTGCCGTAGCCGCTGTTGTTCTGGCTCGCAACGATGTCTCCGAGGATGCGATCTACGCCTTCACTTCCACCATTTTTGAGAACATGGGAGCTATCGCCGAGCAGCACGGCAAGGGCGCAGAGCTGAGCCTTGAGTTCGCCTCCTCCGTCACCGATGTTCCTTATCACCCCGGTGCGGCAAAGTACTTCGCAGAGAAGGGCTTTGAGGTCGCATAACAGCAATCTGACCCCACACGCTGATTGATCGGGGCGCGAAACGCGCCCCGATATCCGCATTTAACGATTCAATATGCAAGGGTGTCGTATGCGGCGCATTTGCATATTTAACCGATCTTTCCGGGCGATTGTATAAGTCGTAGTTATTCAATTCAAATCCGTTTTTGAGGCAGCTTTGCCGCCTCAAAAACACCCTGAGGCGAGCAATGCGAGCCCTCGCGCCGACCAAATGAGCATCAGCGAATGCGATAAGCGCGAGTTCTCGATTGTAAAACGGAGTTTTACAATCGACTAAACCGATCTTTCATTAAGGAGTTTTTGAAATGTCCGAAAATCTGAAACAGGATAATGTTGAAGCCGTCGGCACAAAGGAAGACGTTGAAAAGCTGATGCGCAAATATGACAAGGAGTCAAACACGCGCATATGGGAGGGAAAACCCGCGCTTATCATCCGCGCCGTTATGGTCGTGTTCTCCCTCTATTGTATATATTCCACTCTTTTCTCCGTTGCGGCTCTTGAAAAGAGACTGACTGCGTTCCTTGCGTTTGTCGTAGTCATGGGTTATCTGACCTACCCCGCAAGCAAGCACCATGTGCGCCACAACTTCATTCCGTGGTATGACTATGTACTGATGATCGTCGGCGCGTCCTGCTTCCTTTACTATTGCCTCAGCTATGACTCGCTCGTGCGCATCCTCACAAGCGCCTCCAAGATAAAGCCTTTTCAGATCGCTATCGGCATCGCCGGTATACTGATCCTTATGGAGCTGTGCCGCCGCTGTGTCGGTCTGCCGATACTTTGCGTCGTGGGTGTTCTGCTGATCTACACCTTCTCCACGGGCATCAATATCAAGCGCGTTCTCTATACGCTTTTCTACACGACCTCCGGTGTTCTCGGAACTCCCGTACAGGTCTGTGCAAAATACATAGTCGTCTTTATCATCTTCGGTGCATTCCTTGAGAGAACGGGAATTGCCGCGTTCTTTATCGACCTTGCGAACTCCCTCGTCGGCGGCTTTTCGGGCGGCCCTGCCAAGGTCGCGGTCATCTCCTCGGCTCTGTGCGGTATGGTCTCCGGCTCCTCCGTCGGCAACACCGTCACCACCGGCTCGGTCACAATCCCCATGATGAAAAAGACCGGCTATAAGGGCGAATTTGCGGGCGCTGTCGAGGCTGCCGCCTCAACGGGCGGTCAGATAATGCCCCCCATCATGGGCGCCGCCGCGTTCCTTATGGCGGAGTATATGAACGTCACCTACGGTGAGGTCGCGCTCCGTGCGATCCTCCCTGCCGTGCTGTACTTCACGGGAATATTCATTGCCGTTCACCTTGAAGCCAAAAAGCTCGGTTTGAAGGGAATTGACCGCGAGCAGCTCCCCAAGCTGTCACAGCTGTGGAAAAAGCTGTATCTGCTCCTGCCGCTGGTCGTGCTCGTCTATCTCGTCACCACCAACACGAGAACCATGCAGTTCTCCGCAAGCATTGCAATAATCTTCGCTATCGTTGTCAGCCTTTTTGATAAGAATAACCGCATCACTCTCCCCAAGTTCTTTGAGGCTTTAGAGGCGGGCGGCAAATCCACCGTCACCATTGCGGTCGCCTGCTCCATGGCGGGACTTATCTCCGGCTGCATCACCGCAACGGGTCTCGCCTCCAAGCTTATCTCCGGCGTTGTCAGTATCAGCAGCTCTGTGAAGTTCATCGATCCCACAATGGTCGCGCTGTTCCTGACGATGCTGTGCTGCATCGTTTTGGGCATGGGCGTTCCCACCACCGCGAACTACTGTATCATGGCGTCCACCTGCGCTCCCATTCTTATTACCATCGGCGTACCCAAGATCGCGGCGCACTTCTTCGTGTTCTACTTCGGTATCGTTGCCGATATCACGCCCCCTGTCGCGCTGGCGGCATACGCGGGCTCGGCTATCGCCAAATCCAATCCGATGAAGACGGGTATCAACGCCACAAAGCTCGCTATCGCCGCGTTTATCGTCCCCTACATATTCTGCATGAACCCCGCCATGCTGCTGATCGATGTGACGGCGTTTGACGTCATACAGATCATTCTGACTTCTCTTGTGGGTCTGTTCGGCGTTGCCGCGGCACTTGAGGGTTATCTTGTAAGCTCCATGCATCCGATCATACGAATTATCTCCGCAATTGGCGGTCTGATGATGATGGTCCCGGGCACAATGTCCGACGTCATAGGAATTGCGCTTCTGGCGCTTGTGATCATCATTCAGATCGTAAAATCCAAAAAAGCCATCAAAGAGGCATAATAAAGTATATACGGCAAACCGGCGGCTCCAAAACGGAACCGCCGGTTTGCTTTCTCTGCTTTCCCTTTGAATAGCAGCCAAAACAGCATAAAAAATGTCGGGCATTGCACCCGACATTTTCTGTATTTTGAAATAATTATTTGCTCTTTATATACTCGTCGATGCTCTTTGCGCCCGCTTTGCCCGCGCCCATGGCGAGGATAACGGTCGCGGAGCCGGTGACGGCGTCACCGCCGGCGAATACGCCCTCTTTTGCGGTCCTGCCGCCTTCGTCTGCCTCGATGCCGCCCTTCTTTGTGAAGGTCAGACCCTCGGTGGTATTGCGAATAAGGGGGTTGGGACTCGTGCCGATGGCGATAATGACGGTGTCAACGTCCAAAATCCAGTTGGAGCCTTCAACGGCGACGGGCTTTCTTCTGCCCTTTTCGTCCGGTTCGCCCAGCTCCTGCTTGACAAGCTCGATACCGGTGACGTGTCCGTCCTCACCGCCGTGGATGGCAACAGGATTGTTCAGAAGTCTGAACTCGATGCCCTCTGCCTCGGCGTGCTCGACCTCCTCCTTACGTGCGGGCAGCTCGTCTTTGCCGCGGCGGTAGCACACATAGACGTGCTCCGCGCCGAGTCTCTTTGAAACACGCGCCGCGTCCATTGCCACGTTGCCCGCGCCGACGACCGCCACATTGTGGAAGTGCTTGATGGGGGTATCGTAATCATCGCGGTAAGCCTTCATGAGATTTACGCGGGTGAGAAGCTCATTTGCGGAGTAAACGCCTAAGAGGTTTTCACCCGGGATATGCAGGAATTGGGGCAGACCTGCGCCGGAGCCGATGAACACGGCCTCAAAGCCGTCGGCAAACAGCTCGTCCACGGTCTCGGACTTGCCGACGATGGCGTTATTGACGATCTTCACGCCCATTGCCTTGAGATTATCGATCTCGGCGGCGACGATCTCTTTGGGCAGACGAAACTGCGGGATGCCGTATACCAGCACGCCGCCGGACTTGTGGAACGCTTCAAACACAGTCACGTCATAGCCCATCTTGCGCAGATCGCCCGCACAGGTAAGACCCGCAGGACCGGAGCCGACAACGGCGATCTTATGTCCGTTGCACTCCGGAACCTTGACGGCGTCTTTGTTTGCCTTGTTCATATGATAGTCGGCAACAAAACGCTCAAGTCTGCCGATACCTACGCTCTCGCCCTTGACGCCGCGCACGCATTTTGACTCGCACTGCTTTTCCTGCGGGCAGACACGGCCGCAGACGGCGGGGAGGGAGTTTGTGGAGGTGATTATCTCATAAGCCGCGTCGAAATCACCTTCGGCGACCTTGGCGATAAATTCGGGGATGCGCACGGAAACGGGGCAGCCGGTGCGGCACTGGGGGTTCTTGCAGTTGAGGCAGCGCTTTGCCTCGTCGATCGCCATTTCCTCTGTATAGCCCAGAGCGACCTCCTCAAAATTGCCTGCGCGGACGACAGGATCCTGCTCGGGCATGGGGTTCTTTGTAAGTCTCATATTAGCCATTTCTCTTACCTCCAGTCATGCGGCAGATGTGCTGTGCCTGCTCGTCCTGCTCATCCTTGTAGAAGGCGGCACGCTTGAGAAGGCTGTCGAAATCGACCTGATGTGCGTCAAAGTCGGGACCGTCAACGCAGGCGAACTTTGTCTCGCCGCCGACGATCACGCGGCAGCCGCCGCACATTCCGGTGCCGTCGACCATGATGGGGTCGAGGGAGATGATGGTGGAGATGCCGTAAGGGCGGGTGACGTCGGCAAGGAACTTCATCATGATGTCCGGACCGATGGCGATAACGCGGTCAAACTGCGGCTTGCCCTCGGCAATATTGGCCTCGATCTCGTTTTTGAGGAACACGGTCGTAAAGCCCTTTTCACCGTATGTGCCGTCGTCGGTGCACATGATAAGCTTGTCGGAGGCTGCCTTCAGCTCTTCCTTGAGGATGACGATATCTGCGGAGCGGAAGCCGCCGATGAAGGTGACTTCGATACCGCGCTCGTGCATCTCTTTTGCGATCGGATAGGCGATGGCACAGCCTACGCCGCCGCCGACGACACAGACCTTTTTAAGCCCATCCATTTCGGTAGCACGTCCGAGAGGACCGACGATATCGGTGATGTAATCGCCCTGCTCGACGGTGTGGAGCATCTTTGTGGTACGTCCGGCTGCCTGTACCATAACGGTGACAGTGCCTTTTTCGCGGTCATAGCCCGCGACGGATACGGGAACGCGCTCGCCCTGCTCGTCAAGGCGGAAGATCACGAACTGACCTGCCTGCGCGTGGCGGGCGATCAGCGGTGCTTCGATCTCAAAGAGACAGATCGTTTTTGCGTCGTTGAGAAAACGCTTGGTAACTACTTTATACATTTAAACACCTCTGTTTCAGGATTTAATTCTATATTTGCCAGTTCAAGCACAATATATAATAGTATTTTCAGCAGGATTTGTCAAATGGCATGATTGATAAATTGCCTGCGGTATAAAAAAGGTCTGCCCCAAGTGAGGCAGACCTTTATGTTATTAGGGAAACACTGACTAATTCACCTTCGGCATCTGCCGGACAATTTGCGCTCTGACTTAGTCACTTTTCCTTGAAATACACAAAGTATTCCTGCGAAAAAGTGCCGTCGTCAGAACACAAATTTTCTCGGCATCTGCTCTCGGCGAATTAATCAGCGTTTCCTTAGAGCAGATTACTCTTTCTTGCCGGATGCGGCGAAGATCCAGAACGCTACCAGGATAACACCGGAGATAGCGTAGAGGACTACGTTGGATGCGCTTGCAAAGAAGCTCTGGAGCTGACCGACGAAAACGAAGGCCATGATGATGGGAACGAGGAACTTGATGCAGACGGTGTAGAAGCCGGTGAACCAGCCAGTGTTGTTGCCGTTGTGGATCTCCTTGAGAGCGAACTCGGGCTTGAGCTCCCAACCGATCATCAGAGCCATCAGCATGGAGCCGACAGGCATTGCGACGCCTTCGGACCAGCAGTCCATGAAGTCGAGCCAGCAGTCGTTCCAGCCGTCAACACCGAACGCAGCCTGACCGGGAACCCAGACGCCGTTGGAGCCGAGACCGTCGACAGCGACGAGCAGAGCCTCGAGCATGATAGCAACAGAGACCCAGAGGGTGATCTTGGTGCGGTTTGCGGTCTGGCCCTTTTCGGCGGCTCTGTCGATGAAGAAGGTCGCCATAACTTCCATCAGGGAGATAGCGGAGGAGATAGCGGCGATGATAACGAGAGCGTAGAAGATAACGCCGAACAGAGGACCTGCGGAGCCCATGTTGGAGAAAACGTCCTGCAGAGTGACGAACAGGAGTTTAGGACCGCTCAGGGTGATGTCGCCGACGGCAACACCGTTGTTGATGCCGTTTGCAACGGCTGCGGGGATAACGGCGAGACCTGCCATCAGAGCAACGAGAGTATCAGCAAAGACGATAACGCCGGAGTTCTTGACGAGGTTTTCTTTCTTGTCAAGGTAGGAACCGTAGGTGACCATAGCGCCCATAGCCAGAGACAGGGAGAAGAACATCTGACCGCCGGCAGTGCCGAGGACTTCGACAAATCCGGGAGCCTTCTCAATGAAGCCGCCTTCAACGGCGTAGCCGGGCTTAAACATGAACTTCAGACCCTCAACGGCGTTGGGGAGAGTCAGAGAACGGATGATGACGATGACGAGCATCACGAACAGTGCGGGCATACCGATCTTGTTGAATTTTTCGATACCGCCGGAGACGCCGCCCTTAACGATCAGCATACAGATGACCATGAACAGGAACGTGAAGATCGCGCAGCCGAACGGATTGGTCAGCATTGCGCCGAAGGTCTCGCCGCCGGAAATGGTGGCGCCGAAGATGCCGGACAGACCGAAGGACAGCTCTGCAAGGTTCAGGGACATATACTGTACGCAGTAGGCGCCTAAAACGGAGTAGAAGCTCATGATAAGGAACGGAGCGATAATGCCGAGCCAGCCGATCCACTTGAACTTCTTGGATACGGTGCGGTATGCATCGACAACGCCCTTGCCGGTCATACGGCCCAGAGCAAGCTCAGAAGCCATAACGGTCAGACCGACGATAACTGCCAGACATATGTACACCAGCAGGAATGTGAAGCCGCCGCTCTTGCCCATCTTGTATGGGAAGCCCCAGATGTTGCCCAGACCGACAGCGGAACCGACGGCAGCCAGGATAAAGCCTATATTGCTGCCCCATGATCCACGATTGTTTTCCATTTTATATACCTCTCTTCTTTCCATACTCGTTAACAGAAAAATAATTTATTCCGAAAACTTAGAGAAAGTATAGCATTTTTCTTGATTTTTTCCAATATCTATATTATTATGTTTGTAATTAGAAAACGTAATGGATAATCTGAACATAAGGAAGAGAAATAAATAGAAAATGGACACTCAAAAGGTCAAGGCAATGCTTCTGGCATTGGATAAGGGAAGTCTGACAGCCGCGGCGGAGGAGCTGGGGTATACCCAGTCGGGCATGACGCACATGATGAACGCGCTGGAGGATGATATAGGACTGAAGCTGCTCGAAAGGAGCAAAACGGGCGTAAAGCTCTCCGCGGAAGGAACGGAGCTTTGCGGGGAGCTGCGCCGGCTTTGTGAGCTGGCAGAACAGATAGAACAGAAAGTCCACGAGATCAAACGCAGGGAGATATCCACTCTGCGCCTGGGGGCGTATTCAAGCATGGCGCGTCAGTGGCTTCCGGCGATCCTGACGGAAATGAGACGTGTCTGCCCCGAGATCGAAGTATCGGTGACGATGTTTTCCACGGTCGATCTCTGCTATAACGCCGTAAGAGAGGGCAGTCTTGACTGTGCCATAGCCAGCCGCGTGAGCAGGGTCTATCCGGGCATGAGCTGGATCCATCTGAGAAACGACCCGCTCGTAGCTGTCCTGCCGGCGGATTATCCGTTTGAAGGCACGGTATTTCCGGTAGAAAATTTCGACGGACAGGAATTTTTCATGCCCGCAGGCGGCTTTGAACTGGACATAGAGCCGGCGCTTGCATCGGGAGAGAAAAAAAGCAGCCCGATCATCAGGTATACAAATCTTGACGACGGCTCGATCGCTTCCATGGTCGCCCACGGTCTCGGCGTGACGGTGCTGTCCGATCTTGTCATGCAGAGCATTTCCGACAGGGTAACGGCTCTGCCGCTGGAGCCGTCGGCGTACAGAGAGCTTGGTATCATATACGGGGATAACCGTACCAAAGACAAGAACGTTTCCCGCCTGATCGACTGCACCAAAAAGACGATCGCAAAAATGTACGGCGAGTTCTGATCATAATAACAGTAAGATCAGACCGTAGACGATACTTGCCGAAATTCCGTAGACGATGACCGGTCCGGCGATCACGAACATTTTTGTCCCCGTGCCGGTGATAAAGCCCTCGGACTTGAACTCGATTGCAGCCGCCGCGACGGAGTTTGCAAAGCCGGTGATGGGTACGAGCGTTCCGGCGCCTGCAAAGGCGGCGATATCGTCATATACGCCCAGCCCCGTGAGCAGCGCACCGATAAAAATAAGCGTTATCGAGCAAAGGGCTGAGGCATCGTCGCCACTGAACCCTACATAGTTATATAAGTTAATAAGGCTCTGACCGACTGTGCATATCGTGCCGCCGGAAAGAAAGGCGCGGAACAGGTCACGCTTCATGTTCGAACGCGGAGCCGCCTTCTCCGCAAATTTCCTGTACTCGCCGCCGCTCATTTTCATATGCTTCTCCTCCGTGGTTTTTTCTTATTTTTTGAGGAAAATGTGATTTTTATTCTTGACAAGAGCGGGAAAGTGTAGTATAGTACACAGGCTGACAAGTTAATATTTGTTTTCTTGAGCAATACGGAGATGTCGCGTAGTTGGTCGAGCGCGCACGATTGGAAATCGTGTATGGGTCAAAAGCTCATCAAGAGTTCGAATCTCTTCATCTCCGCCATAAAAGAGCCGTAATTTTGATACAAGGTATCGGATTACGGTTCTTTTGTTATTTCACCCCCTACTGCTGAAAGCACCTACGCACTTAGCCTTTTCTGTCTTCTTTCACACGAATACAATTGTTAAGCGCCTCGAAGATTTCCTCCGGGGCGCTTTTCCTTTCAGGGCATTTTGTATTCACGAAAACTGCCTGGTGTTGTAGCAGCTGATGATGTCGTGAAGGATATCCGTGTGCTCAAAATCACAGTTGTACACCACATTGATTTCCCGCATCATGCTAAGACTCTCGATCGTCAGAACTGAAATTTTATGCTTACTCAGTTCATCGAGACAGGCGCTTTTCGCGAGGACGGACACGCCGATCCCGCGTCGGATCAGGTCTTTGATGGTGGCAATATTATCGATCTCCAGAATGACATTGAAATCATTAATGCTCATATTGCGGCTTTCGAGCGAGGCAACAAACTGATTCCTTGTGTTGGAATCCGGCAGGCGGAGAATCATTTTTTCCTTTTTCAGTTCCTCTACGGATACCGAATTTCGTTTGGCAAGCGGATGATCCGGCGCTACCGCGAGGACGATGCAGTCCGTATCCAGCAGGAGATACCGAAGCGTCGGGTCGGCAATGCGCCCCTCCACGATGGCCAGATCGAGCGCGTAGTTGTGCAGCATCTCATAAAGGTTTGCGTTCGCGTCGGTGATGAGCTTTATCATGATGCCGTCGTGATTCTGCGCGTAGCGGGCAAAGGTCTCGGCGATGGCGTTGCTCTCCGCCGTGTGCGTGATACCAACCCTGAGCGTCGTGATAATCTGGCGGCTGTCGAGAATTTCATTGCGAAGATTCTCTTCCAGCGCCAGGATGCGTTTGGCATAGCGCAGCACGATCTCGCCTTCCCGAGTCAAAAGAAGGCCGTTGTTTGTGCGCTCAAAGATATGGACGCCCAGCTCATTTTCCAGCTGTTGGATATGCTGGCTGACCGCCGGTTGCGTCAAAGACAGGGTGAGCGCGGCTTTTGTGATACTGTTGGTTTCCGCTGCTTTCAGCAGGGAATATAACTTCGGATCTACCATTTTTCACACCATCTCCATCTGTTATTATAAACTGGGCAGCCTGTCGGCGGGTTCAAAGGGTCTTATATACTTCAGATATATAACAACGGATACCGCACAACACAAAATATCAGTGATCGGGGTCGCCCACACGAGCCCGCGATATTGAAGGAAAAAATTTAAAATGAACATCAGTGGAATATCGACAATGCCCTTTCTCATGATGGCAAGCCTGAATGACTTGTGAGCCTCGCCGGTTGCCTGAAAAAAGGAAATGAAAGTATATGCACAGGCGGAGAACGGAGCGCCGATGCACAGAATACGCAGGAATTCCACCCCGTACTGCAGTGAAGCCGAGCCGTTTTGTATGAATAAGCCGACAAACGTCCGCGAAAAAGAGATATTTGCGATCATACAGGCCCCTGCCATTGTGACTGACAGCCCCGCCGTGCAGAGCGTAATTTTTTTCATTCGCTGATAGTTCTGCTTGGAAAAATTATAGGCAATCAGCGGCAGAACCCCCTGCGACATACCGCGCACGATGCTGTGCGCCAGCATATTGAGCTTCTTGGCAACTCCGAGTCCCGCCTGATATACCGTGCCGTACACGCTCATCAGGTTATCGAGCACTGCATAGGAAATGTTTTCAAAAAGCGTCATGAGGCAGGCAGGAAGCCCTGTTGTGAGGATATCCGCCGGGATGCCGTGCTGCAAGACCTCTCTCCTCGGCGTAAAATCAAGCACAAAGGATTGCTGACTTCGAAAGATCATAACTGCATAATAGCTGAGTGCCACAGCGTTGGAGGCGGCCGTCGCAAGGGCGGCGCCGAGGGTCTCGTTTCCCGGATTGAGCCAGACGAACATGAAAAGCGGGTCAAGAACGATGTTCAGCATTCCTCCCAGCACTATCCCGATGCTGGCATGGATCGATCGCCCCTCTGCCCGGATGAGATGTGAAAGCAATGCATTCATGGCGGTAAATTCCCCGCCGATGACCACCGTGATCATCAGATACTGCCTTGCGTAACTATGTACTTCTGCCCATTGCCCGCCGAGAAGATCAATAAAGATGTCAGCAAAGAGGAAGGCGAAAAAGGAGTAGAGTGCCGTTATGGCGAAACAGCCCCAGAAAGCGAAGGCTGAAGCGTCGGAGGCTCTGTCCGGATCGTTTTTGCCCAGAGCGCGGGAAATCGCACAGGCTCCGCCTACGCCGAACAAATTGGCGATTGCCGACAGGAACATAAACGAAGGCATACACACGGTCACCGCGGTAAGCATTTCATCGCTGCCTGTCATGCCGATGAAAAAGGTGTCCGCAATGTTGTATATGACCATTATAATCTGTCCGAATACGGTTGGCAACGCCATGATGAAGATTGACCGCAATATCGGCATTTTTTCAAATAAATCCTGTTTTGAGAAACTCATTGGAGCTTTTCCTCCACACCGATATGCTCAAAAAGTATAAGAAACAGCGTTGTCAGGAACCATGATTCATCGGCAATGCAGGTCGTGAAAAGAAACGCTGATATCAAAAACGCACGGGATATTTCTTCGTCCGCCATGTGGCACATGAGAAAACAGACCACAGCTCCGAGTCCCTTCTGCACTATGGGCAATCTGTCAGCAAAGAGATCGATAAGGGCTGTCAGCAACAGCGCCCAGCCGAAGAGAACGGCGTCAGCTTTTATCAATCCTCCGAACCCGTATTTATTTTGGATATGCTTTAAAATATCCGGGAGGGAATGCGATTTCGCGTCTCCGATAAGCTCTGATGAGCGCTTCCGGCTTTTTGCCGGTGAAAACATACTCAGCACATACTGCCTCAGCAGTTTTATTGGAAAATCGCCATTCAATTTCTCACCTCCACGCGCTCTGAATTGTCTGTTTTTCTAATGAAAAAAGTATATTCTCAGTATTTGTGAAAAACAAATCAAGTTTTTTTGTAGTGTAATAACAAAAACTTATCGCCGTTGAAAATATCGTGAGAGTGACCTTTGTTTTTTTGGTTTTCGCATAAAAAATCTCCGTGGAGAGGTTTCTCCCGGAGAAGCAAATAAAAAAATGTTATGTCGATATTAAAATATATAATATCGCGATGATCGGCATGATGGTGCTGATCATCGTTTTCTGCCTTCTTTCAAACGAATACCTGGAATTATTATCTTGTGTGATTGCTTTTTTCTTGATACAATCACAAAAGAATGCCTGTCGATCATAGAATAAAAATCCGCTTTTAAGGCACTTCACCCCCTTTAGCAAATTTCACCCCCTTGACAAGAGGGGGGTGAAAATTGTATCAAAATTGACCACCTTTGCCATAATCCTTATCTAATTCTGATACAATGTATCAAAGTTGGATAAGGATTTTTCTTTCACCCCCTATGCCGGAAAAAGCCCTTGTACCAACGACTTTTCCGGCTACTTTCACACGATTACAATATGCGCAATGCCCCGGCGGAGTAATTTCCACCAGGGCGTTTTTGCGTTTTCTGCTCTTTTCCGAAAAGCTCTCGGAAAAGGTA
>JAUNND010000033.1:24219-24589 GCA_030531595.1 Eubacteriales bacterium
TGAAAGTTGGGTAATCGTGTGAAATGTATTATATAAAGGAAATACGGTCAGTTAGACCGCTTCCTCCGGGACATTTCCGGGCGGGAAGAACTGCTCACCGAGTTCGATGCGGTTTTGTGGCTGACGGTCATCGACAGCGTGACAGTCCGCAAGGACGGGGTGCTGATGTTTCGTTTCCATGATGGCAGAGAGATTGAAGGGTAAAGTAAACAGAAAACACAACGCAGCCGGAATGCGTGATTGCAAACCGGCTGCTTTTTGGTATAATATTTGAATAAAGATGAACAACAAATTTTAATTTCTCTCTCTACGAATCGTAGGTTGTTTTTGCAATGTTAAAAGAATACCCTTAATGTCGTAAGGAGGCGAT
>JAUNND010000034.1 GCA_030531595.1 Eubacteriales bacterium
CATAAAATGTGCCATGCTTTTCGGTTGCCGCGCAAGCGGCGAGAAAAGCGGCTTTATATAATCAAGGTTGAAAAAAAGTTTCAACCTTTGACTACCTCAAAGAAAGTGTCGGGATGGCTCGGATCAAAGCTCTCATTCGCCCACATGACGGTAACGAGGTCTTTAGTGTCCGAGAGATTTATAATGTTGTGCGTATATCCCGGGAGCATATGCACAGCCTCTATCCTTTCGCCGCTGACGCGAAATTCAAGGACTTCGTCCGTGCCTATTTTACGTTCCTGTATAAGAGCCTCGCCGGAGACAACAATGAAGAACTCCCACTTTGTGTGGTGCCAGTGCTGTCCCTTGGTTATGCCGGGCTTTGAGACATTCACGCTGAACTGACCGCAGTTTACAGTTTTCAAAAGCTCCGTAAAGCTGCCGCGCTGGTCAACATTCATTTTCAGCGGGAAGCTGACCTTGCTTTCGGGCAGGTATGAAAGGTAGGTCGAATAAAGCTTCTTGGCAAAGCTGCCGTTCGGAATATCGGGAACGACAAGCGTTGCGCCCTGTGCGGCAAAGGACTCAAGAAGCTCTACTATCTCACCGAGAGTGACAAAGTGCGTTGTCGGCACATGGCAGTATCTGCCGTTTTCCGCCGGTATAGGGGTAAGACCGTCATACTCGCACCTGTGCTCTCTGCCTTCAAGCGCATCGAGCATTTCGGCGACAAGGTCGTCAATATACAAAAGCTCAAGCTCCGTTGCCGCATCGTTGACCTTTATGGGCAGATCGTTTGCGATGTTATAACAGAAGGTGGCGACTGCGCTGTTGTAATTGGGGCGGCACCACTTGCCGAAAAGGTTCGGGAAACGGTAGACGAGCACCCTCGCGCCGGTCTCTCTGCCATAGTCAAAGAAAAGCTTCTCGCCCGCCTTTTTGGAAAGACCGTATTCGCTCCCCGCAAAGCGTCCGAGCAGTGTCGCCTGAGTTGAGGAGGAGAGCACCACGGGGCAGGTGTTGTGCTTCGCTTTAAGAAAGCCGAGAAGCTTTTCTCCGAAATCGCGGTTGCCCGCCATAAATTCCGCCGTATTCTTCGGTCTGTTCACGCCGGCGAGATTGAAGACGAAATCCGCCTTTTCGCAATAGCTTTCCAGTTCGTCATCTGTCGTTTCGCGTGTACATTCAAATATGCTTTCAATTTTCAGTTCGGGGCGTGTTCTGTCCCTGCCGTCGCTTATACATCTGAGCGACTCGACAAGGTTTTTCCCCACAAAGCCGCTGCTGCCTGTTACAAGTATGTTCATGTCAGTATTCTATCCCCAGCTCGTTGAGCTGTCTGCGTATATATTTAAGTGCGAGGAGTTTTTCCTTGACCTCATCCACGGTGAGCATTTTTGTGTTGTTGGAATTGAACTCCGTGAGAGTGTTGCGCTGTGTATCGCCGGTGACAAAGTATTTATCATAGTTAAGACCCCGCTTATCGCAGGGGACGCGGTAGAAATCACCGAGGTCTATCGCGTGGGCGCACTCCTCGTTCGTCAGCAGCGTTTCGTACATCTTCTCGCCGTGGCGGATGCCGATTATTTTTATCTTCTCCCTGTCGCCGCCGAACAGCTCACATACCGCCTGTGCCTGCGTAAGAATGGTGCAGGCGGGAGCCTTCTGCACAAGAATGTCTCCGCTCTCGCCGTATTCAAAGGCAAACAGCACAAGATCGACAGCCTCGTCAAGAGACATGATAAAGCGCGTCATGGTCGGCTCAGTGATCGTGATCGGCTCGCCCTTTCTTATCTGCTCGATCCAGAGCGGTATAACACTGCCGCGGGAACACATTACATTGCCGTAGCGGGTGCAGCATATCTTTGTTCTGTCGGGCGAGACCGTTCTGGACTTGGCGACAACGACCTTTTCCATCATGGCTTTGCTCGTCCCCATAGCGTTTATGGGGTATGCCGCCTTGTCGGTCGAAAGGCAGATAGCCGCCTTCACGCCCTCGTCTATTGCCGCAGTCAGCACATTGTCCGTGCCGAAAACATTGGTCTTGACGGCCTCCAGCGGGAAAAACTCACACGACGGTACCTGCTTCAACGCCGCCGCGTGAAAAATATAGTCCACCCCGTACATGGCGTTTTTGACCGACTGCAAATCGCGTACATCGCCGATATAAAATCTGATCTTTTCGGCGGCTTCGGGCATTTTTGTCTGAAGCTCATGGCGCATATCGTCCTGCTTTTTCTCGTCGCGGGAAAAAATGCGTATCTCGCCTATGTCGGTCTTTGCGAAGCGGTTGAGAACGGCGTTTCCGAAGGAGCCTGTTCCGCCGGTTATCATAAGTGTTTTTCCGGTAAACATATTTACCTCTTTTCTTCTTCCCTCACATATCCGTCAAATATATCGAGAAGCATTTTCTTATCAAAATGAGAGACAAAGTATTCTCTCGCGTTTTTACCGTATTCATTCAATCTGCCGTCCTGCGCCAGAGAGAGCACCGTTTCGGCAAGGCGTTCAGCATCGCCGATGGGACAGCATTTCCCGCAGTCGGCTTCACTCACTACCCGCTCTGTCTCGCCTGTTGCGCAGGCCAATATCGGCATACCGCACGCCATATATGACTGAAGCTTGGCGGGGATCGTATTGGCAAACAGCGAATTATTCATAAAAGATACGAAAGCGGCGTCGCAGCAGCCCAAAAGCTCGGGAATATTCTCGGCGGGCTGTCTCGGTATCATTACGAACATATCCGACACGCCGTATTCGTTTATTTTTTCAACAAGCGCGTCCTTTGAGCGTCCGTCACCGACAATTACGAAGCAGACCTCTTTCCCCTTGAGAAGCTTTGCCGCCTCCGGGAGTATCTCAAGTCCCTGTGCCTGACCGACATTGCCGGTAAAGATCACCTTGAAGCGTCCGTCGTCGGGGATAAGCTCATTTTTCGCGTTTTCCACGCTTCGGTAGAATTCCTCGGCGTACTGCGGCCAGTAACTCACCTTGTCTCCCTCGTCGGGAATACGCTGACGTATCATTTCGACAAAGCTGGGCGAGGTGGCAAAAATGCGGTCGCAGCGGTGATAGATGCTCTTCACCATGTTCTCAACCGGCTTTAAAACCGCCGGTGAGTGTATCCCTGTGACGATCTCTATATTCTCCGGCCAGAGATCCTGCACATAAAGCCAGCACGGGATGTTCCGGCGCTTTGCATACCACACGCCGTTGAGTGCCTGCGTCATGGGGCTGACCTCAAAGATGAAAACCAGATCGGCTTTCAGCGAGGTAAATGTCTTCCAGAAAAAGCCAGATACGACAAAGGACAGATAGTTCATCACCATGCCGAGGCTTCCGTGCCCTCTGGCGATAAGCGGGATGCGGATGATATCCATGCCCATATATTTTTCGCGGCGTTTTTTTGTCAGTCCGTAGCCGTCAAAATACTTTCCGTCGGGGTAATTGGGGATGCCGGTGAGCACCGTCACCTTATATCCGCGCTTTACCCACTCGGCACACATATCGTTTATTCTGAATGACTCCGGGTAAAAATACTGGCTGACGACCAGGATATGTTTGATCTCTTTAGTCATTTTCTGCTCTCTGTCCTGCAAATACTCTCTTCCAGAGAATACAGTCTGTAATCTCCCCTGTCATATTCGCTCATGGCCATATCATAGCTCAGGCTGCCGAAGGCCTTGTTTACCATCGGCGTAAGCACGCTCAGCGGTTTCAACGCCCAGTTGAACGCCTTTGTCATTTTCAGATCCTTTCCGTTTGCCTTTGCGATCAGATATGCCATCTTCGAGGTCGAGACATATTCTCTGTTCTGCGGGAAGAAGGTGCCGCGTTCCTCATTTTCGATCATCAGATGAACAAACTCCATAAGGTTTTCAACGTACAGCATTGACCGCTCGTTCCTCACGTTCGGAAACATCGGCAGGTTTTTTGCAAGTGCCGCAAGGGAGGGATAATTTCCCTTGCAGTAGGGGCCGTAGATCATGGGCGGTCTCAGAATGACCACCTTGAAGCTTTCGCAGTCAAGCTGCTTAAGACCGTATTCCGCCTGCAGCTTGCTGTCGCCGTAGCAGTTGGCAGGCGTAGGGCGGGTATCGGGCGTAATGAGTTTTTTCTCGCCTATGGGGGCGCTGTCACCGTATACGATGGCGGAGCTCATGAAGATGAACTGCTTTACGCCCTCGCGCTTTGCCTTTTTTGCAAGCTCTACCGTCAGATCGGTGTTAACAGCGTAGTACTCATGCTCCTTCTCGCGGCTGATCTTTCCGCTGTCGGAGTGGGCTATCCCCGCGACATGATAGATAACATCAATATCGCTCAACGAATAGTCGCGCCAGCTCCCGTCCTTCATACTCACGGAAAGGATCTCATAATCATCGCCGAACTGTCTGAAATATTTTCTGAAATATTTCCCGAGATAGCTGTTTATTCCGGTCACGAGAACGGTCTTCATTTCTTTTTTTCCTCCCGCATGGCGCCGGTTCCGCCTTCCACAACGCCCTCATGTTTCAATACGCTCTTTATTGTCCCGAAAAAGCACTTGCAGTCAAACATAAATCCGATATTCTTTACATATTCCCCGTCAAGACGCGCCTTTTCCTCAATTTCCAGCTCGTCCCGACCGTTGATCTGCGCCCAGCCGGTCAGACCGGGCAGCACATCGTTTGCACCGTATTTATCACGCTCGTCGATCAGATCCTCCTGATTCCACAGAGCGGGACGCGGGCCGATGACGGACATCTGCCCCGCGAAAATATTGAAAAGCTGCGGCAGCTCGTCAAGACTCGTTTTGCGCAGGAAAGAGCCTATCGGCGTGATCCACTTTCCGGGGTCGGCAAGAAGATGAGTCGGCACATCCTTCGGTGTATCCGTGCGCATGGTACGAAACTTCAGAATATTGAAAAAGCTCTTATGGACGCCGAAGCGTTTCTGCCTGAAAAGTACGGGACCCGGCGAGCTTTTTTTGATAATCGCCGAGATAACTAGCATCGGAATGCCGGTTACAATGATCCCGAATGCAGATAGCAGAATATCAAAAAGTCTTTTAATTATCTTTCTGTACATGGTCTGTCCTCGGAATATAAAAAATCACTATATTATATCATCAAAGAAAATACGTGTCAACGAAACGGGCGCAAAATTCGTGTTCAGTTTGTTTTCAGCTTATTTCGCAATTTACCACAAATTTTTTTCTGCCTCTATCATTTTGGCAACCCTTATGATAAAATAAAACAGGCAGTAGTAATCCATCTCAAAAATCATTGTTTTTTCAAGGTTTTCAGAGTTTTACAATCGACTAAAAAAACAGATATAAGGAGATCATGACTATGGCAAACAAGGTCGGCGCACTTATCAAAGAAGCCCGCACTGAGGCGGGTCTTACTCAGGAACAGCTTGCGAGAAAGGTCAAAGATGCAAGCGCATCCGATATCGGCAAGGCAGAGCGCGGCGAAAAGGAGCTGACGCAGGAGCAGCTCAAGCAGATCGCAAAGGCCACCGGCGTCACGCAGAAATCCCTGCTGGATGCAGCAAAGTCTTCCTCAAAGAAGACCGCTTCCTCTTCAAAGACAGCCGAGAAAAAGACAGCTTCGTCCTCCGCAAAAAAGACGGCTTCTTCCTCTTCTTACGGTACCTCCATGAAGGTCACCGCCGCCGAGAAAAAGCTTGTCGAGCTCTATCGCAAGGCGGACAGCGACGCAAAGAAAAAAGCCCTCGCCATTCTCAAGGGCGAGGAAACGGACATTGAGGACATTCTCGGTTCTCTTCTCGGCGGAGCGGGAAAAGCCGGTAAGTCCGCAGACGCAGAGGCTCTCCTCGGTTCCCTTCTCAGCGGCGCAAAGGATATTCTCGGAAAGAAGTAAAAGTCGGTATGCAAAGCAGAATAAGACCCAATGACAGCGGCAGGAATATCTTCCTCAACGCG
Organism: Eubacteriales bacterium; assembly: GCA_030531595.1. GTDB lineage: Bacteria > Bacillota > Clostridia > Oscillospirales > Oscillospiraceae > Limivicinus. The sequence continues at coordinate 5,906 of JAUNND010000034.1, forward strand.
CTTCTGGCCTTTATAAGTCTTTTTTTCAACGGCTTCGGCGTATTTCTCACTATCCACGCCTCCATAGGGGCGGGACCGTGGGATGTTTTCAGTCTGGGTCTTTCAAAAACGCTCTCTATTCTCTACGGCACGGCATCCATAGCCTCCTCCGCCGCAATACTCGCCATCGACATCGCCATGCGCGAGCCGATCGGGATCGCCATGTTCATCGATGCGCTCACAGTGGGTAAATCGGTCGATCTGTTCAATTATCTCGGCTTTATCCCCGTGCCAGAAACACTTGCGGGCAGCATCGTGATGATCCTTGCGGGTCTCACCGTCATGGGCTATACCCAGTGCTTTTATATGCGTGCCTCGCTCGGGTGCGGACCGCGTGACACTCTGCTCGTAGGGCTGTCAAAAAGAATAAGGCGCGTTCCCATAGGCGCGGTAAGCATTGCCCTTCTGAGTCTTGCCACCTTCGTCGGCTGGCTTCTGGGCGGCCCCGTCGGGATCGGCACGATCCTGTGCGCCTTCTGCTCGGGTCCCATCATGCAGCTTGCGTTCAGAACGCTGAACTTTGACGCGACCGGCGTGCATCATCAGTCTCTCCGCGAAAGCGCAAAAGTTCTCATATCATAACAACACCGGGGACGGTTGATATGTTTCGTACAAAACATAGCAACCGTCCCCGGTATTCTGACTTATTTTACAAGCGTTTCCGCTTCGTCGTAATTGAGAACCTTCATGGTCTTTCTGAGGAAGAATATCATCATCGTCAGAGCAAATACTTCCGCTATCGGGAAGGACAGCCAGACGAGATTGAGCTTGCCGGTGAGGGAGAGCAGATACGCCGCCGGAAGGAGAACAACAAGCTGACGGCAGATGGAGTTAATGAGCGAATAGGTCGGCTTGCCGAGAGCCTGACAGGTGGAGGCGGCGATTATGCAGAAGCCCGCCAGCGGGAAATGCGAGCCGATGGTGCGGAATGCCACAACGCCGACCCGCAGCATTTCCTCACTGGGCGAGAACACGCTGATAAGCGCGGCGGGAAACAGCTCAAAGGCGAGACAGCCGATGCTCATGATCGTGATGGAGACAATGAGCGTGATCTTCAATGTCTTTCTGACGCGCTCGGGCTTTCTCGCGCCGTAGTTATAGGACATGATGGGGATATATGCGTTGTTTATGCCGAAGATGGGCATGAATATAAAGCTCTGGATCTTGTAATATGCGCCGAATGCCGCCGTTGCCGCCTCTGTAAAGCCGATAAGGATCTTGTTGTAGCCGAAGTTCATCACCGAGCTTATCGCCTGCATAAAAATAGAGGGCAGACCGATGCGGTATATCGTCAGAATAGTCTCTTTATGAGGACGGACCTGTCTGAAATCGATATTTATCTCTTTATTTTTCTTTATGTTGAGTACAAGACCGATGACCGTTGCCACGAACTGACCGATCACCGTTGCTATCGCCGCGCCCTTGACCTCCATTTTCGGACAGCCGAAAAGACCGAGAACCATTATCGGGTCGAGGATCATATTAAGACAGGCGCCCACTATCTGCGGTATCATGGCGAGGTTTGTTCTGCCGGTGGACTGCAGAAGGCGCTCAAAGCACATCTGACCGAAAAGGAAGAAGGATACGGACAGAATTACGGAAAGATAATCCTTGCCGTAGGAAACGATCTGCTCGTTTGAGGTCTGAAATCTGTAAAACGGCTCCGGCACGGTAAGACCGATGATGCAGAAAACAACGGCGGTGCATATAAAAACAAAAATACCCGTGTTCGCCACCTTGTCGGCGGTCTTCTGATCCTTTGCGCCAAGTGCCCTTGACAAAAGCGCACTCATGCCGACGCCCGTGCCGCTGGCAAAGGCGATGCAGAGTATCTGCAAGGGAAAGGCAAGACTGACGGCGTTCAGCGCGTCCTGATTGAGCATGGCAACTATAACGCTGTCAACGATGTTATAAAGCGCCTGAAACAGCATCGACGCGACCATCGGCGCCGCCATCTTCAAAAGCAGTCTGCCCTCCGGCAGAACACCCATTTTGTTTTCTTCCATATTTTTCAATATCCCCTTTTTCTAAAGACCTGAATATTCTGTCATAATAAAAAAATATTGTCAAGTGCATAATTCTCATATTAATTCAGATAATAGAGGTGATATTTTGAAAGACGGAGGAACACAATGAAAAAAATTGTTTCACTTATTTTAACACTGATCACGGCATTTTCGCTCTGCGCCTGCGGCATGACAAATGACGGCTACGTGACCGATAACCCCGCCGCGACTATCGAGCCGAAAATAACTCCCGCACCCGGCAGCGCCAACGGCGGCACGGTAAACGGGAACGGAAGCGGCAGCGGCAGCGTGATCGACGACAGTACCCTTGTCTCCCCTTCTCCGATGCCGACAGCAAGCGTGAGCTCTCCCGCTCCGACCGACGCGTCCGGCACGAGTACACCCGCCGAAAGTGCAAAGCCTTCGGAAAATCCGACAAAATAACTTGAAAAATCCGCTGCATGGCTGTATCATATCCGTAATAAATTCCCATGCGCAAAAGTGCGCCACCATAAATGAAAGCTGAATGTGCATGGGAATTTTTCGCATCCGTTCCGGTTGCCCCGTCAGGGGCGAGGAACGGGCGATAATTATATATTTACTGTGGAAGCACAGCTTTCACAGTAAATTTTATGGAGGTACAGCCATGAGTTATATTCCCACACCCGAACAGGCCGAGGAGCTTGTAAAGCGTTTCAACAATAAAGAATTTCACATTCAGCACGCCGAGACCGTTTCCAAGGTCATGGGCGAATTTGCCAAGGAGTACGACAGCGAAAATGTTGACTTCTGGCGCACCGTGGGTATGCTCCACGACATCGATTTTGAGCTTTATCCCGAGCAGCACTGTGTAAAGGCGCGTGAGATGCTGCGTGAGCTCGACATTGACGAGGAAGTCATCCACGCCGTCATTTCCCACGGCTACGGGATATGCATCGACGTTGCCCCCGAGAAGTACATGGAAAAGGTGCTTTTCGCCGTGGACGAGCTGACGGGGCTTATCGGCGCGGCGGCACTCATGCGCCCCACGGGTATCTCCGATATGGAGACAAAGTCGGTCGTAAAAAGATTTAAGGACAAGAGATTTGCCGCCGGCTGCTCCCGCGATGTGATAAAGCAGGGCGCGGATATGCTCGGCATGGAGCTGAGCGAGCTGATGGGCAAAACCCTCGACGCTATGAGGGCATGATCCGTTGACAATACGGGATTGATCGTGTATACTGTTGTCAACGGATGGAGGTGTTTACATGAATTTCTATTCAGTTCGTGATCTCAGAACGGACTCCAAGCAGGTCTGGGAAAATCTTTCTGTCGGCGGAGAGGTCGTTATAACAAACAACGGCAGACCCTCCGCGCTTATGATAGACATTCCCGAAGGAAGCTTTGACGAGGTCGTTCAGGCTGTCAGACAGGCGAAAGCGATGATCGCCTTCAACAGTATGAGAAGAAAAGCAGCCACAAGGGGATTTATGACGGATGAAGAAATAGAGGCTGAAATAAATGCCGCAAGAAGCGGGGAATGATAAGTGAACATTGTTTTAGACACAAATGTTCTTGTCTCGGCTCTATGGTCAGCCGACAGCAAACCTGCCGCTATCATAAACGCCGTAATTGCAAGGAAATTCACCGCCTGTTATGATTACAGAATACTGGACGAATACGACCGTGTCCTGCACCGTCCTAAGTTTGCCTTTGATGATTGGGAGATAAACAGTCTTCTTGACCAGATCATAAAAAACGGAATATCCGTCATTGCCGAGCCGCTGCCGGAGATCGTATTCTCGGACGAAAGCGACAAAAAATTCTTTGAGGTCGCCAAATTCTGTGACGCATATGTTGTTACCGGCAATATAAAACACTATCCGCCCGATAGCTGTATATTGACCGTTGCGGATTTCTGTGAGAAATATCTCTATATAAAGTAAAGACCGCCGAAAGGCGGTCTTTACTTTATGCTATATATTGAATATTTTCATTTCTTTTCCGCTTCTATATGCCGCTTCCATGATGCGCTGAATATGAACGGCGTCGGAGGCCGGGACGACAAGAGGCTTATTGTTCAAAACGGAGTCGGCAAAGCTTTCTATCTCACGCGTGTACATATTACCGAAGTCCCCCTCGATATCAATGCCCTTGTCCTCGGCGTGGTTCTGTGCGGAGGAATAGCCGACGTTTTTTTCGATGAACAGCGCGTTGAGCTTTCCGCCGTCGATCTGACCGATCATCGTATCGCCCATGAGCCGCCCTTTTGTGCCGAAGAACTCGACACGCCATTTTGCCGCTTCATCGGGGATGTTGAAATTGGACTGCACGACGCACTGTGCGCCGTTTTCCATGCGCAGAAGGACGGTTGAGGAGTCCTCCACATCGTAGCGCGGTTCGGGGAAGGCGAGCTTTTCGTTCATTGCCGCCACCTGCGTAACGCGCATACCGGTGATGTACTCCATAAGGTCAATTGTGTGCACGCTCAGATCCATCATCGCGCCGCCGCCCGCTTTTGCCTTTATCTGCCGCCAGTTGCCCGCCTCATACGGGAGCCACACGGTAAACTGCGAGTACCCCGACACGACCTGACCGATCTTTCCCTCGGCGATCGCCTTTTTCATGCTCATAACGTGGGAGCCGAAGCGCATCATCAGTCCCGCAGCGATCTTCACGCCCTTTGCCTCGCAGTATCTGACGACCTCCTCGCCCTCGTCGGCTGTCATGGCAAGGGGCTTTTCTATCAGAATATGCTTGCCGCAGTCTGCGGCAAGTCTCGCCTGTCTTGCGTGCTCGGAAATGGGCGTTGCAATATATACCGCGTCCACCTCAGCGTCCCGCAGAAGCTCTTCCTCGCTGTCGTATGCGCGTTTCGCACCGTACTTTGCGCGAATTTTTTCCGTTCTTTCAAGGCTCGGTCCCATCACCGCCACAAGCTCCGCGTTCTCGGCAAGCATCATGCCGGGAATAGTCCGTCTGTCGGCAATTCCCCCCGCGCCGATAACGCCGAAACGTAATTTCTTCATCACAGTCTCCTTTCAAAAAATGTGGAGTGTGAAGTTTAAATATAAACCAACTCCACACTCCAAACTCCACACTCTTATTTCTTAAAGCTGTCCTTCAATGCAACGGAGCGGTTAAACACCAGATGATCGGGTCTTGCGTCCTTGTTGTCAAGGCAGAAGTAGCCCTGACGCATGAACTGGAAGCCCTCGGAATTCTTGCCGCGCTCCGGCATGGAGAGCTTTGCAAGTCCCGCCTCGACCTTGCAGCCCTTGAGAACGATAAGGCTGTTGGGATTGAGATAATCCATAAAGTCCTTGTCGGGGCCGTCGGGGTCGGGATCGGTGAACAGATAGTCATAGAGTCTGACCTCCGCGTCAGCGCAGTCGAGAGCGTTGACCCAGTGGATGGTCGCGCCCTTTACCTTGCGGCCGTCCGCGGGATTTCCGCCGCGGCTCTCGGGATCGTATTCGCAGTATACCTCAACGACTCTGCCGTTTTCGTCCTTCTTGCAGCCGGTGCAGGTGACGAGATACGCGCCTTTGAGACGAACTTCATTGCCCGGGAAAAGTCTCTTGTACTTGGGTGCGGCTTCCTCCATGAAGTCCTCGGACTCGATGTAAAGCTCACGGGAGAAGCTGATCTCTCTCGTTCCGGCGGACTCGTCCAGAGGATTGTTCTCGGTCTCAAGCAGCTCCGTCTGTCCCTCGGGGTAGTTGGTAACGACAAGCTTTACCGGGTTCAGAACAGCCATGACGCGCTTTGCGTTGGCGTTCAGATCGTCTCTGAGGCAGCTTTCCAGCAGCGCCCAGTCGACCGTTGAGTCGACCTTGGAGACGCCGATCTTCTCGCAGAAATCTCGGATGGATCTTGAGGTATAACCGCGTCTTCTCAGACCGCAGAGGGTCGGCATTCTGGGATCGTCCCAGCCGGACACGCGCTCCTCTTCAACAAGCTTTCTCAGCTTGCGCTTGGACATGACGGTATAGTTTATGCCGAGACGGGCAAACTCTATCTGACGGGGCTTGTGGTAAGGAATGGAGACATTGGACACGACCCAGTCATAAAGCGGACGGTGTGCCTCATATTCAAGGGAGCACAGAGAGTGCGTGATGCCCTCCAAAGCGTCCTGAATTGGGTGAGCAAAGTCATACATCGGGAAGATGCACCACTTTGTGCCCTGACGGTGATGCTCGATATATCTGATACGGTACAGAACGGGGTCGCGCATATTGAAGTTGCCGCTGGCAAGGTCGATCTTTGCACGAAGGGTATATTTTCCCTCCTCGAACTCCCCCGCCCTCATGCGTTTGAACAGGTCAAGGCTCTCCTCGATCGGTCTGTCACGCCACGGGGAGATCGCAGGATGGGTGGTATCTCCGCGGTATTCCTTAAACTGGTCGGGCGTCAGCTCGCATACGTATGCAAGTCCCTTGTTGATAAGCTCAAGGGCGTACTCATAGGTCTTTTCAAAGTAGTCAGAGCCGTAGTAGAAACGATCTTCCCAGTCAAAGCCGAGCCAGTGGATATCCTCCTGAATGGCCTCGACAAACTCGGTGTCCTCCTTGGCGGGGTTGGTATCGTCCATACGCAGATTGCAGATACCGCCGAAGCGCTCTGCGGTGCCGAAGTCGATGGTCAGTGCCTTGCAGTGACCGATATGCAGATAGCCGTTGGGCTCGGGCGGGAAACGGGTATGCACCTTCATGCCCTCGCAGCGATGCCCCTCGGACAGGTCTTCAACTATAAAAGCGTCTATAAAGTTTCTTGATAATTCTTCCATTGCTTTTCTCCCTGACATAAAATTATGCTTTGGGCTATTATAAACGATTGCTATGGCAATTTCAACAAAAATGTGATATACTCAACTAACATTCTTAAAGGAGAAAAAACTTATGGCAGTCATTCACGCAACAGCGCAGTCCTTTGACAGATTGATCTCTCACGGCACGGTTCTTGTGGACTTCTGGGCAGGCTGGTGTGCCCCGTGCAGGATGCAAAGCTCTGTTATTGACGAGCTTGACAGGGAGCTTGACGGCAAGGTCACATTCGTAAAAGTCAATGTGGACGACTATCCCGAGCTTTCAAGAAAATACAGAGTTCTGAGCATCCCGATGCTTGTGCTTTTCAGGGACGGTGAGGCAGAGGACGTCGCCGTAGGTCTGCAAAGCGCAGAGCAGCTTCGCAAGTTTATAGGCTGATCTCTGCGATGAAAAAAGCCGGCTCCTTCGTCAGAGAGGGAGCCGGCTGTTATCTTTATTTAAGTGTGGCGTATATTACCGCCTTGATCGCGTGCATACGGTTTTCCGCCTCGTCAAATTCCCGCGCTTGGGCGCCGAGAAACACATCGTCCGTGACCTCCATGGCTTCCAGACCGAACTTCCGGTATATCTCCTCGCCGACGGTCGTACCTCTGTCGTGGAATGCGGGCAGACAATGCATAAATATTGCATCCTTTTTCGCCATTGAGAGCACTTTGCCGTTGACCTGATACGGTAGAAGAAGGCTGATACGCTTTTCCCACAGCTCCGCCGGTTCGCCCATGGACAGCCAGATGTCGGTATACAGCACATCCGCGTCCTTTGCCCCCTGCTCAATGCTCTCCGTAAATTCAAGCACCGCGCCGGTCTCCAAAGCAATCTCCCGACACTTTTTCACAAGCTCCTCCGCCGGAAACAGCTCCTTCGGAGCGCAGGCGCAGAAATGCATTCCGAGCTTTGCGCAGACTACCATCAGAGAATTTGCCACATTGTTTCTCGCATCGCCGAAGAACGTGAGCTTTCTGCCCTTGAAGGAACCGAATTCCTCCTTGACGGTGAGCATATCGGCGATCATCTGTGTGGGGTGAAAGTCATCGGTCAGACCGTTCCACACGGGTACTCCGGAGTATTTTGCAAGATCCTCGACCGTGGACTGCTTAAAGCCTCTGTACTCTATACCGTCAAAAAAGCGTCCGAGGACTTTGGCGCTGTCCGCGATCGATTCTTTTTTTCCTACCTGAGAGGAAGCGGAGTCCAGAAATGTCACGCCCATGCCCAGATCACGCGCGGCAACCTCAAAGGAGCAGCGCGTTCTTGTGGAGGTCTTTTCGAACATCAAAACGATCTGCTTTCCTTCCAGCCATCTGTGCGGAGTCCCGGAACGCTTCATCTGTTTGAAATCCCCCGCCAGATCGATCAGATAATTTATCTCCGCCGGAGTAAAGTCCAGAAGCGTGAGAAAGCTTCTGCCTCTTATATTAACACCCATATTAATCATCCATTCCGCCGCTTCGCGTCGGCACAAACAGTAATGAAATTGCTGCATCTTATCACGCGAAGCAAAGGAATGACAAGATGATTATTAATTTAATTAATATAGTGCGAAAGGAACTTTCACATTATCCTCCCTGCATGAAGTAAACGTATTCTACCACGAATAAATAATAAAATCAATAGGCTATATGCGAATATTTATGCATACAGCCCATTTCATGCTAACAGGAAACAGCTTCCTTTTCTTTCTTATTATCAAAATTCTTCGGGGCATAGGTAGGTACAAGGCTCATGATAAGCTCTCTTATATCCTCCCTGTTTGCATACGCCGCCTCCGCAAGCTCGTCAATTCTCTCAAGGAAAACGTCGGAGTCAAAATCGACCGGATGACCTATAAAAATAAGGTCGTTTGCCGTCTTCTCAAGTCCCTCATCGGACATGAGCTTTTCCTCGTAGAGCTTTTCGCCGGGACGAAGACCCGAATACTCGATCTTTATATCGATATCGGGACGAAGACCCGAAAGCTTGATAAGATTTCGGGCGAGAGTATCTATCTTGACAGGCTGACCCATATCGAAAACAAATATCTCTCCGCCTTTGGCATAGGTCCCCGCCTGCAGCACAAGGCTGACGGCCTCGGGAACGGTCATGAAATAGCGGATGATGTCCGGATGGGTCACGGTCACGGGACCGCCCTTTGCGATCTGCTTTTTGAAAAGCGGAACGACCGAGCCGTTACTGCCCAGAACGTTGCCGAAGCGGAGCGCCACAAGCTCCATCTGCGGAGGAGCGGAGCATTCTGAAAGTTTTGCGGCATGGATGCTGAGAGGACGGATCTTATCCGTCTCACCGGCTTTGATCTTTCTGTCAAAGCTCTGGATGACCATCTCGCACAGGCGCTTTGAAGCGCCCATGACATTGGTGGGATTGACCGCCTTGTCTGTGGAGATCAGCACAAAACGGGCGCAGCCGTGCATCATTGCCGCATAGGCCGTCTTATATGTACCGAGGACATTGTTTTTTATCGACTCGCACGGGCTGTCCTCCATAAGCGGCACGTGCTTGTGAGCCGCCGCGTGGAAAACGATCTCCGGACGGTACTTTTCAAAAACGCTGTCAAGTCTGCGGCTGTCACGCACGGAGCCGATCAGAGTCACAAGATCGAGCTGAGGATATCTCTCCATCAGTTCAAGCTGGATATCGTAGGCATTGTTTTCGTAAATATCGAAAATGATCAGAGTTTTCGGTTTGTGAGCCGCGATCTGGCGGCAAAGCTCGCTTCCGATGGAGCCGCCTCCGCCGGTGACCAGAATGACCTGGCCGGAGATAAAACGGAAGACCTCTTCCATGTCGACCTTGATGGTATCGCGTCCGAGAAGGTCTTCTATCGCCACGTCTTTGATGGAAGCGGCATTCACGACCTGTCCCATCTGCTGATACATCACAGTGACCTGCTTGAGTTCACATTCCGTCTCAGAGCATATATTGAGGATCTCCCGTTTCTGATCGGCCGGAGCACTGGGAATGGCAAAAATTATCTTGTCGATCCCGAACTTTTCAACGCAGGAGAAAATGTCATTTCTGCCGCCCGCAACAGGAACGCCTTCCATAAACCGGTTCCATTTATTGGGGTTATCGTCTATGATGCAGCATATTCTGTCCGTCTCGGCGTGTGTGTTGTTCAGATCGCGCAGTATCATCTGCCCGGCAGCTCCCGCGCCGATAAGCATAACATTTTTCACGGCTTTTCCGCCGCTGCCGTTTCTCTTTTTTACCGAAAGGAACACCCGGAAGGAAAACCTTATACCGGCAACCGCCAGAAACTGCAGTATGATCCCTATGACATAATAGGTTATCGGCATACGGGGCATATATTCCTGCGCGTCCAGGAATAACGGAATGATACACGTGCCCGCGACCTGAATAACAAACGTCACGGCCGTCGCCTTGAAGATCAGCAGCAGCTCATTCAAGCCCGCGAAGCGCCATATCGTATTGTAAAGGTGGAAATGCTTAAATACAAGAAAGCAAGCGACTGAATAGAACGGCGCCATGATCGAAAACGCATGGAGATAGAAAAACGGGATATCCAAAAAATGGCAGTCATACCGAAGCCAGAGCGCCGCGTAAAACGCAGCATTGACGGCAATAGCATCATATATCATCAGAAGAACACTTATCCACTGCCAGTGTTCAAGACCTAATTTCTTTTTCTTATATTCGGAGTTCATTCCTGCATCCCTGTTCAAAATATTTTTTGATATTATAGCATACCTGTCCGTTTTATTCAAGACGCTGAATGTCATAAATTTGCTTATAGAAACATATATTTATCCGGAGGTGATATTTTGTATGAACAATACACCGACAGGTGAGCATTCTCTCCAGCTTGCCGACCGAAGCAGGCTGAGTCTGAGCGGGGTCGAGGATGTGACCGGCTTTGATGAAACCACCGTGCTTGTAAAAACGACCATGGGGACTCTCGTAATAGGCGGTGAAGAGCTGCACATCGAAAAAATCGACCCGGACACCGGCACATTGCGGCTTGACGGCAGGATAAGCGAGCTGTGCTACCATGACGCTTCCCCTGCGGTTTCAGTGTGGAAAAGGCTGTTCGGATAAATGAAGACGGAGATCGCAAAGCAGCTGACATCGCTCTCAATTGCCCTTCTGCTCGGCTTTTCGCTGGGAATACTCTATGATATTCTCCGCCCCGTCCGCAGGCAAAGCGGGAAAACCGGGGCGGCGGTGATCGATGCCCTCTTTGCGTCGGTCAGCGGGATAGGACTGTTTCTTTTTGCGATGGGCGCCGGAAACGGACAGCTCGGGCTCTGGGAACTGAGCGCTTCATTCCTCGGATTTCTTGCGTATATCTATACTCTCAGCGACATTCTTTTCCCCTTATTTTCCGGTTTTTTCACTGTTTTGAGCATATTTTTCAGCAAAATACGGAAAGCGTATTCCTATCTCGAGCACAGCATGAAAAAAAACTTTAAAATTCTGAAGAAATGAGTTATTATTAAGATGCAAAATCGATTTAAGCTGATATACATAGTTGCGATCGTGCTGCTGATCTATTCGCTCTTTTCCCTGAGCGGCTCATACTCCGACTATACGCAGCTGCAGGCGAAAAAGCAGGAGCTATGTGAGAGGGCGGAACGGCTCCGGCAGGAAAATGCCCGTCTTCGTGCCGAGATCGCCGCCGTTGAAAGCGGAGAGGCCATGGAGCGGCTCGCCAGAGAACGTTTGGGATTTGTGAGACCGAACGAGAAGATCTTTTATTTTATCGAAAGCGACGACACAGAAAGGACAGACAGAGAAAATGACTGATTTCAGAGAGATATATAACAGTAAGCTAACAAGCGCGGCACAGGCGGCAAAGCGTGTGCAGTGCGGCTGGACAATATTCATGGACGCCGGCTGCGCACAGGCTCCCGCGCTCGTAAAGGCCGTGGAGGACAGAGCTTACGCCGGTGAGCTTGAAAATGTAACGATCCATAATATGCTTGATGTTTATCCCTTCGGATTTCACTCGGACAGTGCGCTCGACGGCAAGGTAAACGGCGTTTCCTGGTTTGCCTCCGGCTATTCGAGAAAGGCCATCGCCGAGGCGCGGTGCGGCTATGTCCCGGCGTACTACCGCGATATGCCGTCGCATATGTCAAAGTTCCGTTATGACGCGGTGTTTGTCGAGGTCTCACCCATGGATAAGCACGGATATTTCTCTCTCGGTACCGTCGCGTCAAACAGCGAGGGGCGTCTCAGGCAGGCGGAGCATATTTTTGTCGTCGTCAATGACAGACAGCCCAGAGCCGTCTGCGGTCTGCAGGTGCACGTCTGTCAGGTCACCGCCATCGTTGAGGACAGCCATGAGCTGCCTGTGCTGCCGGAGACAAAGCTTGACGATATCTCCGTGACCATCGGCAACTATATTGCCGAGCAGATTCCGGACGGAGCCTGCATCCAGCTCGGCATAGGCGCGATCCCGGATGCGACCGGCATGGCGCTGAAAACGAAGCACGATCTGGGCATCCACACCGAAATGTTCACGGACTCCATGGTCGAGCTTCTGGAGTGCGGCGCGGCAAACAACAGCAAAAAGCAGATCCATACAGGCAAGAGCGTCACGACCTTTGCCTACGGTTCTAAGCGTATTTACGATTATATCGACGATAACCCCTCGTTTGTCCTGTTGCCTGTGAGCTATGTCAATGACCCATATGTTATCGCTCAGAACGACAACATGATCTCCGTCAACGCAGCCGTTGAGGTCGACCTCTGGGGGCAGGTCTGTGCCGAGAGCATCGGCACACGACTGATCTCCGGCACCGGCGGGCAGGTGGATTATGTGCGCGGGGCGTGCCAGTCCCGCGGCGGCAAGAGCTTTATCGCGTTTTCCTCTACCGTAAATGTCAAGGGAAAGATCTCCAGCAAAATTCAGCCTATTCTTACTCCCGGCGCCATATGCACCACCGGCAAGAACGATGTGGACTGCATCGTCACCGAATACGGCATCGCCAAACTCAGAGGCAGACCTCTCAGTGAGAGAGTAAAAGCTCTTATTTCGATCGCTCACCCCGATTTTCGCGACGAGCTGACGTTTGAGGCCAAAAAACGCGGTATGATATGATACCGTAGGGCGGGGGCTCTGCTCCCGCCGCACAATTTAATTTACAGGAGAGAAAAATGATAGCAATAGGAAGCGATCACGGCGGATATCTGCTCAAGCAGGCCGTTATGAAGCATCTTGATGAACGCGGCATAGAGTATAAGGACTTCGGATGTTACAGTGATGCAAGCTGTGACTATCCCGATTACGCCAGACCCGTGGCAAACGCCGTTGTGGGCGGGGAATGCGAGTTCGGAATTCTCATATGCGGTACCGGTATCGGCATATCCATCGCGGCTAACAAGATAAAGGGCGTGAGAGCGGCTCTTTGCACAGACTGCTTCTGTGCCGAGGCAACGCGTCTGCACAACAACGCCAATATCCTCGCCCTCGGCGGTCGGGTCGTAGGTGATGGTCTGGCACTGAAGATCGTCGACACCTTTCTTGACACCCCTTTCTCCGCCGAAGAACGTCACATTCGCCGAATTAATAAGATAGAGGATTGATATTTTGGCAAGACAGAGCGAATTTTACAAGGGAAGAAAGAAAAAACGAAGCTACGCTATCGTGCCCACAGCCATAGCGGTAGGCGTGATCACGCTGCTCGTCGTCCTGTTTTACGGTATGCAGAAGTATGCGGTCATTTCAAAGGACGGCGTTCAGGTCGAGCTGCCCATTCTTACACGCGCTCAGACCGCCGTGGACGCCTCCGGCAACGAGATCAGGGTCTTTGAGAACGTTGATGCGGATATCGTGTACGATGAACCGGATTATTCTTATGTCAAGGCCACAGCCGGCAGAAAAACGCCTGAAATGCGTGCGATCTTTGTCCCGTCGGAAAACATCAACCGCGATAAGCTGATGGAATATGCCAAGCGTCTTAAAAGCGGCAACGCGCTCGTGCTGGAGATGAAGCCGCCAAGCGGTGTTCTGCTGTGGAATTCGCACTCCGAGGTCGCCATGAACTACGGACTGTCCACTCCCAATGAGCTTACCGACCAGCTTCCGGACATTCTCGCTGAGCTGAAGGAGGATAACATCTACCTCGCCGCACAGATCAGCTGCTGTCTTGACGAGCTTTTTGTTACGAGAAGTACGAACGTGGCGCTTCGCCGTGCCGACAACGGGGCGAACTATTCCGACGGCTACGGCACATGGCTCGACCCGTACAACCAGATTTTGAGAAACTACATTGCCGAGCTTGCCCGGGAGCTGTTCGACATGGGCTTTGATGAAGTGGTCCTTGCAGATGTCGCCCATCCTGTCGTTGAGGAGGGGACGGAGCTGCTCTATACAAGAGAGCTGTCGACCCCGCCCGGTGCTTATTCCGCCGTCTGCGGATTTGCGATCAACGTGGCAAAGGCGCTGCGCGACAGAACGGGTCTGCTTTCCATTTACTGCAACAATTCCGCCGGTCTTGTAAAGCCCGATACGAACGGGCAGGACGCGAGAGTGTTCATGAAGCTCTATGACCGGGTCTATATCAACACGGATAAGTTCTCCTATACCTACAATCTGCAGGATATTAAAGGCAGTGTGCCTTTCGGCAAGGCCGAGAACCGGCTCGTTCCCGTAGTCATAAGCAATCTGCCGGACAATCCCTCATGGGTCCTGGTGGACGCGCCGCAGGGTTAAAAAAATCCGAAGCCGTTTTCAGACGGCTCCGGATTTTTTTATGCTGTTTTTCTGTAACTATCAATAGTATCTTCTTCTGTATATAAGGATCCCCGCACCGCCCGCTGCGAGCAGAGCGACCGCGATCACCGCAAGCCAGATGGGATTGAAGGTATCGATTTCATCCCACTTTGCATACAGGGTCATATCCTCCTCGGCAACGCCGTTTTCGAAATCCCAGAGCTCTGTGTATCCTTCATCCGCATACCAGCCGGCAAAGATATGTCCTTCATAGTCGGGAAGGAGCAGAGGCGGGTTAATCAGGCTGCCTTCGATTACCTCTACGACATCGTCCTGCGCGGCGCCCATATAGTTGAAGGTCACGACATACATCGGAGGCTGGATCTTTTCGGACTCTATCGTCAGATCCGTAAGCCGGCAGGAGTACACCGTCTCAGCGTCCAGAGCGATAACAAAAGCGTCGTTATGCGACATGACGGACGCCACATCATCGTCAAGCACCTTGAGCTTGAAGACTGCGAGCACGGTTTCTTTGCCGAGCTTTACCGCGTCATCGGTTTCAACGTAGGAAACACTGATGCATCGGACATCTTCCTTGCGGTCGTCAGTTACCTCCTTGAAGGTCGACATCGCCACGCCGTCGGCAAGCTCACTGTCCTCAAGCAGTTCAAAAAGCTTCCCGTCAAAATGTATCTCGTCCTGAATGCAGGATACGGCCGCGTCATCATCTTCATTCTTATCTGTACGGATAAGCTTCAGTTCCACGGTGATCTCGTCATCCTGCTTTGCCGTTATTTTATGCTCGCCGTCTGCGCTCAGCTCAAGCGTATAGGCCCTCTCCTCCTCGGTATCGGGGGCGTCGTTCTTGGCAAGTCTTCTGATCATTGCCACGTCCTTCATATCCAGCGTGCGGGAACAGTTGACGTCGGCCAGCAGATGCAGACTCAGCGACCCGCTCTTATCGGCAGGATCGGTGTTCATATACATATCGCGTGCGATCTCTATATCCTTTTCGTCAACGATACCGTCTCCGTTGAGGTCACCCGCAACGGTAAAGCCCTCTATGGCATTCAGGAGCTCATTCTCCTCTTCCTCGGTGGACTTTCCTGATTTGACCCTGTTCTGTCTGAGCATATCGAGTTCATCTGTACCCAGCTCGTCAAACAGGTCGTCAATATTCATGTAAAAGTCATCGCCGTTCTCATTGGAGATGACGAGCCATACATAGGAATCATACGGCTCATAGTATATCATCTCATGTCCGTCATAGCACGGTGCCATCTTATCGGCCGGGGTGCCTGCGGCGGTGATCAGATAGATATAATAACCGTTGTTCAGTCTGCGGAAGGAGGATATATCAAGCTCGTACTCCGTGCCGCTCGAGCTGACGGTTTCCTTCGTATAGGTATTAGGTGTTACGTATGTTCCGCTTTCCTGCGGCTCGGTCTTTTTGTTTACATATTCGGTCGTGATCACAACATCGCCCTTGATGTAACCGCCGGTAATGGTATATTCTTTTTTGCTTACGCCTTCGCTTACGGTATATCCGGCATTTTCAGAAATGACCTTGCCTCCTATGGTTATGGATTTGACCTTAATAAGCCCAGGAGCGGTGTTGGTAAATTTGAAATTCGACCGGTAGGATGCATAGGTCTTGTCCATGGTGATCAGATCTTTTTCATCACCCGTAACGGAAACGCCGAACTTTTTCATCAGGGGCTTTACCTTGATCACGGTGTCGCCTTTTACCTGACCGACATAGTAATCCTGATGGAAGGTGCCGTCCGATTCGGTAAACGTCTCGTAGGGGAATAAGTACACATAGTTGTCCTGGATATACTCCATGGTTCCCAACTCGGTCGCAGCCATTTTAGAGCCGATAAAGTTGTAGACATAGCAGTCTATATTGGGGTCTGTATAATACTTCCCGGCCGAATTGGTGCTGGGACACGCCACTTCAAACCACAGCTCCTCATACGGAACGACTTCGACGGCTATGTTCCTTGTCTCGGGCTTTATATAGCTGTCAAGCAAAGTTCTCGTAATGATTCCGTCCTTTTTGGTGACGAGAACGATCTTGAACGCGGTAAAGCGGTAGTTTAAGTACTGCTCGGCTGCGTAATACGCGTCTTCAAAGATTACGGAGCATTTGACAGCCGTGGCGCATTCCCCTGTTATCACTATGTCATTGATGACCATAGAGGCCGGGATCGTGACATTCCAGTAGTCTCCTGATCTGGTTATCGTTATTTCGCTTGCCCGACCGAGATAGTAATCTATTCCGTTGATTGTTACCCAGAGCTTAAAATCGTTGTAGATCGCCTTCTCGTGGTGCTTTACTCTGAAGGTATAATCCTGACCGACAGCGGCATAATCCTGACTCAGCTCGATAAGGGTCTCTTCGCCCTTGCCGCTGCCCTGCTTGGTGACGGAAAAAACATTGGGGTCGTACACGCTGACGACGATGTCGGCGGTAATGGCTTCCTTTTCGATCTTATATATGCACTCACTTCCCTCGACCGGCTCAAGTGCGACAGGCTCTCCGCCGCCGACAGAGTATTCGACCTTTTTGGGAATGGCTCCGTTTTTCACGGAGAAGTAATAATCCTTTGCTTTCCCCTCGCCTGCATCCAGCGCCAGATTGGAGATCACGGAAAGCTCGGGGATATTCTCTTCCTTCGTGCTCTCCGAGCTGCCGATGAAGCTGATGCTTCTGACAACGGTCGTCTCGTCGATATCCTTCGTCTCTTCATCGTCTTCTTCGAGCTTCGTCTTGTCCGCATATACGATCATATCTCCGGTGATGTCCTCGCCGGGAATATACAGCTTCCACATCTTGGAGTATTCCGGATCGTCGGTGACCGTTTCGAGCCAGAATCCGAAGTAATCCTGCTCAAGACCGTTCTTATCCTTTATTTTTATCATCGGCATGGAATAGACATAGTTGTCTTCCGGCGTTGCTCCGCTTTCGGCGCCCTCTTCCGGTTTTTTGTATTCCTCATGCCTTATTTCGATGACAAAAGGCTCCTCCTGCATATATCTGGCAGTACTCGTTTCGGAGTGGAGAGTATCGCAGGCGGCGCTTGCTTCCGAGGTGTCGGGGGTAATGCTGAACTGTCTTTCGACAGAACCGGAGAGCTCAATCATAAGAGTATTCTCCGGTGCGGGTGCAGTCGGAGTGATCACAGGCGGGACATTTATTCTGAAATAACCGTCTGCGTAAGGATCGGAAACGGTCAGCTCTTCGCTTGTATAGGTTTTCCACTCGTATTCAAACAGGTAATAGTCTTCTCCGACAGGTGCAAATCTGTATGTCTGACCGCCGTAGACATAGCTGTCTCCGGTATAATTCTTTGAGGTATCGTTAACATCGGAGAATTTGACATTGTACTTGTGGGCGACATTGACAGTAGCGGTGGCAGACGTAACAGGTTCGCCGCTTTCATTCGTTCCGCTCACGGTGATAACTGCCGCACCGGTCACTCCGGGATAGGCTGTGAAGGTAACGGTTGACACTTCGTCATAGCTGCAGCTGCCAAGCGTTTTATCCGCCAGCTCGACCGTGATATTATTTACGGTTCCGGTCTTGCCGATCGTGAGCGTGACAGTCTCTCCGGCAGACACAAAAGCCCCGTCAGGCGTAATACTGATCGGTGAAGGTTCCGAGCCGAAATAGACGGGAGCTTTGGTCGGAGTCGACTCCTCTTCTTCCTCCGCCTCTCCATCCTGAGACTCATCGGGGTTCTGCTGAGGCTCCTCCTGCGTG
>JAUNND010000035.1 GCA_030531595.1 Eubacteriales bacterium
GGGCGAATCCGGCGGTCAAGGCGAATCCGGCAGCGGAGAACAGGGCGGATCCGAAGGTCAGGGCGGAGACGACCCTGTCATACCCGTCATACCGACGGTCGTGCCGACGATCGCGCCCTCCGTGCCCGCAATAACCAAAAATCCCGGTGCGGAGACCGTTAAGAGCGGCGAAGGCTGCATATTTATAGCCAAAGCGGACAACTACACGGGGATAAACTGGTATTTCACGAAAAACGGTCAGGTCGTCTATGCCTCCGAGGCTGCGCAGAAGTTTCCGGGACTGAAGGTCTCCGGCGACGGCACGGAGATATTCTCCCTTGAGAGCGTTCCCGATTCCCTCAACGGCTGGAACGTGGGCGCGGTGTTTACGAATGCCGTCGGCAAGCAGGGCACTGCCACCTGCACCATCACCGTGACTCCTTCCGCATCCCCCTCGCCCAGAGTGACGGCAACACCGAAGCCCACGGCGTCGCCCTCTCCCACACCCGCGGTCACGCCCACGCTCAGACCGATGGTCACCATAGCGCCTTCTGCCGCGGTCACACCGGCGATTACAGCCATGCCGACAGTCTTCCCGACGCCGCTGATCGAAGAAAGCGGGCGCGGCGGGATCTCTTTCGGCCTGCTGCTGATCACGCTGCTGGTCGTGGCGCTTCTCGGCGGTGCGGCGGT
The DNA here is from genome assembly GCA_030531595.1 of Eubacteriales bacterium. Taxonomy (GTDB): domain Bacteria; phylum Bacillota; class Clostridia; order Oscillospirales; family Oscillospiraceae; genus Limivicinus. The sequence continues at coordinate 673 of JAUNND010000035.1, forward strand.
GATATTTATCCTGTACAGAAGCGGCAGGCTGGAGCTGAGCGATCTTCTGCCGACAGGCGCGAAAAAGTCCGGCAAAAAGCGCCGTTATGATGAATATGACGACGATGACGATTACGATGACGGTTACGGAAGCTCCGGCGAAGAGGGCGGATACAGAGGAAAACACTGATCTTACACTACGCGCTCCAAATTCTGTATTTTTAAAAAGTTTTTATTAAAAATGTCAGAAATTTTTATTAAAAAACTCTTGCAATTTCAAAGAAAACAGGGTATACTTTCAGAGCATTTCGCACGGAGACGGACTTTCCCCCATGTGGCCTTTCGGCTTGGTGGAGGGGCTGAGGTCTCCGGAGGAAAATAACAAATAATAAGGAGAAAACCAAATGTCAGTAGTATCCATGAAGCAGCTGCTGGAAGCAGGTGTCCACTTCGGTCACCAGACCCGCCGCTGGAACCCCAAGATGGGCGAGTATATCTATTGCGAGCGCAACGGTATTTACATCATCGACCTGCAGAAGACCGTCAAAAAGCTTGAAGAGGCCTATGAGTTCATCCGTCAGCTCTCCGAGAACGGCCAGTCCGTCCTGTTCGTAGGCACCAAGAAGCAGGCTACCGATGCAGTCAAGGAAGAGGCTGCCCGCGTCGGTATGTACTATGTCAACGCCCGCTGGCTGGGCGGTATGCTCACCAACTTCAAGACCATGCGCACCCGCGTTGACCGCCTTGCACAGCTCAAGAAGATGCAGGAAGACGGCACCTTTGATATGCTGCCCAAGAAGGAAGTCATGAAGCACCTCGGCGAGATGGAAAAGCTCGAGAAGTACCTCGGCGGCGTCAAGGACATGAAGAAGCTCCCCGGCGCTCTGTTCGTCGTTGACCCCCGCAAGGAGCACAACGCAATCGCCGAAGCCCGCAAGCTGCACATCCCCATCGTCGCTATCGTCGACACCAACTGCGACCCCGATGAGGTCGACTACGTTATCCCCGCAAACGATGACGCTATCCGCGCTATCCGCCTGATCTCCGCCACCATGGCAAACGCCATTCAGGAAGGCCGTCAGGGCGTTGACGCCGAGGCTGTTGAGACTGTCGAGACTGTCGAGGCTCCCGCAGAGGAATAATTTTGTATAATAATAAAAGGGGCGCGTCACTCGCCCCTTTTTTCGAAGCTTTATCTGTTAAAATAATATTTGGAGGAAAATAATATGGCATTTACTGCTCAGGATGTTAAGACCCTGCGTGAGATGACAAATGTCGGCATGATGGACTGCAAGAAGGCTCTCCAGGCTACCGATGGCGATATGGACAAGGCTGTTGACTGGCTGCGTGAAAAGGGTCTGGCAAAGGCCGCAAAGAAGGCCGGTCGCGTTGCCGCCGAGGGTATGGCTTACGCCGAGGTCTGCAGCGAGTGCGGCGCAGGCGCTGTCGTCGAAGTCAACTGCGAGACCGACTTCTGCGCAAAGAGCACCCTGTTTGTCGAGTTCGTAAAGGATATCTGCAAGGTCGTTCTCAAGGACAACCCCGCAGACGTTGAGGCTCTCATGAACTGCACCTACCCCGGCAAGGAACTGACCGTTGCCGAGACCATGCCCGAGAAGGTCATGTCCATCGGTGAAAATCTCCAGATCCGCCGTTTCGTCCGCTTTGCCGAGAACAAGTCCGTTGCATACGTCCACGCAGGCGGCACCCACGGTGTTCTGGTCAATCTGGCTGCCGAAGGCTGCGACGCCACCGAGATCGGCAAAAACGTCGCCATGCAGATCGCTGCTATGAATCCCAAGTACTGGGACAAGAGCAAGGTTCCTCAGGCCGACATCGACCATGAGCTCGAGGTCCAGGTCGCTCTGATGAACAACGACCCCAAGATGGCTGCCAAGCCCGACGCCATCAAAAAGAAGATCGCAGAAGGCAAGATCAATGCTTTCTACAAGGAAAACTGCCTGCTCCAGCAGGATTTCGTCCGCTCCGATCTGTTCTCCGGCTCTGTTGAGGGCTATATCGCAGACGCAGCCAAGAAGCTCGGCGGCAAGGTCGCATTCGTTGACGCCGTCCACTTCATCAAGGGCGAGGGCATCGAGAAGAAGGAAGAGGACTTCGCAGCAGAGGTCGCTGCCCAGATGAACATGGGCAAGTAATCTTCCCGTCCGAAAATAAGCTTATAAGACCGCATCCGATTTTTTCGGGTGCGGTTTTTTGATTGTTGATAAATTAAAAGAATTACGCTATAATATATCCGAAAGGGAGGGAAAAGTCATGGTTTCAAGAAAGCAGGCGGAAAAGATCGCTCTGGAAATGAAAAATTCCATAGCGGCACTTTTTCACGACGATCGTGTGGACGCCATCCTTTTCGGCTCCTATGCCAGAGACGAGGCGGAGGACGGCTCCGATATAGACGTGATGCTCCTTGTGGATTTGCCCCGCAGCCGTATCGGCGAAAAAAACTGGGAGATCGGCGGTATAGCTGCCGAGTTTTTAATGGATTACGGAATCGTTGTTTCTCCGATCGTCGAAAACAGGGACTATTTCCGCTCAAATGCGGAGCTTTTCCCGTTCTATCGAAATATAGTCAGGGAGGGAGTGTATCTTCGTGCCTGATGTGACCAAAACCGACCTTTCAAAGTACAGACTGAATAAAGCAGCGGAAATGCTTGCCTCCGCCGACAGAGATTTACAGGCAGAGGATTACGCTTCTGCAAATAATCGCGCCTATTATGCTGTTTTTCACTGTATGCGCTCAGTGCTTGCTATGGATGGAGAGGATTATAAAAAGCACTCTGCCGTGATATCACGTTTTTCGCTTTTGTACCTGAAGACGGAAATTTTCCCGCGTGATTTCGGTCGGCTCATAGCAAATGCCTCGCTTATCCGAAACCGCAGTGATTATGAAGATTTTTTCATTTGCTCCATTGCCGATACAACGGCTCTTGTTTCCGGTGCAAAGGATTTTTATAAATCAACGGCGATGTATTTAAGAGATAACAGATGGAACTGACCGCATCCGATTTTTTCGGGTGCGGTTTTTGCCTATTGAAAAGCACCGGAATTTGTGCAATAATAGTAAAAAAATTACGGGGGAATGGAAATGCCCAGATTTTTTATGGCCGGTACAAACATACTGGGAGGAACTGCGATCATGACGGGGCGCGACGCCCAGCATGTGCAGGTGCTTCGGATGAGACCCGGCGAGGATATGATCATCTGCGACGGACAGGGTACGGACTATAAGTGCCGTCTTATCCGATCCGATAAGGAAGAGGCTGAGGCCGAGGTCATCGAGGTCGTGAAATGCCCGGCGGAGCCTACTGTAAAGGTCACGGTGATGTGCGGTCTGCCCAAGGGCGACAAGACCGACTATATCATCCAGAAATGCGTCGAGGCGGGGGCGCAGGAGATCGTCTTTTTTGACTCCGACAGATGCGTCGCCAAGACGAAAAAGGACAAAGAGGACAAAAAACTCGAACGCTGGAACCGTATCTCCGAGGAGGCCGCCAAGCAGTCCGGTCGGGGCATCATCCCGCAGGTGAGCTGGGCGGAGGATCTGGGCGAGGTGTTCAATATCGCGCTCCACCGCGACCTTGCCCTTTTCATGTACGAGACGGGCGAGCGCGAGGGTATGGACGCGGTGCTCAGCGCCAATAAGGATATAAAGACCGCCGCTATCATCACCGGCCCCGAGGGAGGCTTTGCCGAATTTGAGGCGGAGCTTGCAAGAAAGCTCAAATTCCATGTCTGCTCCATGGGAGAGCGCATTTTAAGATGCGAGACCGCGCCGGTAGTTGCACTGACGGCAGTGATGTACGCCACCGGCAACCTCGGGTAGAAATCAGGAGCGGCGGGCGCGTGCTGCCAGCGCAAAAGCATCATAGTATTTCATGATCTGCTCCGGCGTGGATCGAAACTCATTGTCACCCAGAAAGTAGCTGCAGAGTTCCTCCCGTGCGCGGCAAAGCTCTTTCAGTCTGGACAGATCACTCCTGTCTGCGGCATCGATCGTCAGATCCAGCAGCTCCAGAGCGCGGAAAACACATTGATCCATGCGATCGGGTCTTCCTTTGGACTGCCATCGGACAGCCCGGGAGACCTCGCTTCCCACGTTTCCCATCTGTTCGGCAAAGCTCAGCTCCGCCCAGCGGCCGTTTGCAAGAGTCTCATGCTGATAGCTTACTTGATCCATTGATCGACCACCTCGATTATCTGTCGGCGAATTTCCGGATCGGAAACGCCTCTTTCACGATTTCCCTGCCATGGGCGAATGTTTATGAGTGAATCAAACTCGATAAAGTCTTCTCCGACCTCCTCCGGCCAAAGGTTTATGCCCCACAGATCTTTCTGTGCAGACCCTTTTGACAGCAGCAGAGTTACCAGATCGGCATGGAGTTCCGCATCAACAGCAAGAATATGTTCGGCCACATCCACAACGCCCTTTATCATATCTTCAAAATGCCGGTCGCTGACGGTACACAGCTCCTTGCGTGTGATCTGTCTATCCAGAGCTCACGCCTCCGTTCTTTTTGGATAGTATACCATCTTCAGCATGATTTTACAAATATTATTCGCTGACCGATGCGCATCATTGCAAAACGAGCGGTCTTTTGTATGCAGCCATAGTACTGTCCATATTTCCGAATGACGAAAACACGGTGAATCTCTTAAGGAGACTCACCGTGTTTTTTTATTCGGTCAATTTTGCTTATCTCATGTGTTCAAGATAGTCGATGATCTTGCCCACGGTATCGAGCTGCATAGCGTCCTCGTCGGAAATGGTGATGTTATACATTTCCTCAAGAGACATGATCAGCTCAACGACGTCAAGGGAATCGGCTCCCAGATCGTCGATGAGACTCGTCTCCATGGTGATGGATGCGGGATCGACCTCAAACTGCTCGGCAAGAGCATTAGCAATGTTTTCAAATATCATTATCCTTCTCCCTTATGCCCATTCTCTGCTCGTGGGCTTGTTGGTCTCGCTCTGGTCGCTCTTCACATAGGACACCACTACTCTTCTGTTCGGCTCAACGCCGGTGGAGCTGGTGGTGACGCCCTTGTAATTTTGCAGAGCGGTGTGGATAACATGGCGCTCATAGGAGTTCATAGGCTCAAGTGCCATGGAACGCTTGTATTTGATGGCCTTTTCCGCCATCTTTTCCGCCAGCTTTGTAAGGGAGTCCTCTCTCTTGCTGCGGTAGGCCTCGGCGTCGATGCTGATGTGCATATGCTTGTCGCTGTCCTTGTTAACGACATAATTGGTCAGATGCTGGATAGCGTCCAGAGTTTCGCCGCGGCGGCCGATGATGACGCCCATGCTGTTTCCGGTGATGTTGACGTTGATGCCGCCGTTTTCTCTCTTAGAAAATTCCAGCTCCGCCTTAACGCCCATGCGTTCCAGAAGTCCGGTGAGGAAGGAGCGGATGGGAGCGTACTCGTCGTCTGCGCTCTGCGCGGATTCTGCTTCCTTTCTGACGGGCTTTTCTGCTTTATCGGCTTTTTTCTCGACCTTTTCGATTTTCTTTTCCGCGGCGGGCGCCGGCTTTACGATCTCGACCGGTTCATCGGGACATTCATAGGTGACGCGGATAACGGCGGGACAGGCGCCGAAACCCAAAAAACCGGATTTTGCACGCTCGACGATCTCAACGGAGACGTCGTCACGATCCAGACCCAGTTCCGCAAGAGCGGCGGCGAGAGCCGCGTCCTCGGTCTTGGCGCTTTTTTCCAAAGTTTTAAACATATACTATTCTTACTCCTGTTTTTCTTCTTCGGTCTGCGGGGCTTCGCTTTCGACGGCTTCATCCCCGGCGGCGGGCTCTTCGCTCACGACAGCTTCAACGGTCTCGACGGTCTCGATCTCTTCAACGGTCTCGTCGATGGGGGAAGCGTTCTCGGATTCCTCGGCGGCCGCTGCGGTCGCGGCTTCGGCGGCTTCGGGATTTATGAAGCGATCCGGAACGTAAGCGCGGCCTCTTGCATAGCGGCGATTACCCACCTGCGAAGCGGGGATCTCGTTTTCCTTGATGCCGAGGCGCTCACGGCGGGCGGCGCGTTCGGCGCGGTCAAGCTCGGCCTTGCGCTCGTCGCTCTTTGCCTTTTCGTTGGCCTGAATTTTTTTCTTGCTGGTGTTGACGTTCTTTTCGGTCTTGCCTTCGGCCTTGAGTCTCTCGGTCTCGATACGCTTTGCCTCAAGCTCCTTTTCGCGCTCGGTGCGCTTTGCGATACGCTCCGCATCCTCGATATCGAGCTGCTTCTTGTAGACCTTGGTCAGTACATAGTCACGGGTCATACCGAAAACGCTGTTGGCGATCCAGTAGATACCCATGGCGGCGGGCATGATGAAGCAGATCCAGACGCTCATCAGAGGCATCATGATGTTCATCGTCTTCATGGAAGCCTGAGTCTGAACATCGCCGGTCTGGGGATTGGACATATTGGAGATCTTCATGGAAAACCATGACAGAAAAGCGGAGATAAAGGGAATGAGAAACAGACCCAGAGCCACGAGCCATGCGTGGGTGTCGCTGAAATCGGTTTTGAACATGAAGTTCCACTGGGGCTGATCGCCTAAATTCAGACCTAAAAAGCTGAAATCGATATCCAGCAGCTTGTCGATCCTGCCGGCTAAGTCGGACTGGACCTGCGCCCAGTTCTGGTGCGCGAGGTTTGTGAGCTTGATCTCGGCATATGCGTCCACCTTGGAGGGGAGAGTGTAGAGTCCCTTGTCGACAAAGTAGGTCTGTAATGTGTCAACGACCTCCTGCGCCGCGAACATCATACGGGTCAGAGGCTGACGGATGACGGAATAGAGCGCAATGAGGATGGGGAAGGGGATCAGGGACCAGATACAGCCGGACATGGGGCTGGTGCCGTTCTCCTGATAGAGCTTCTGCATCTCCTGGTTGAGCTTCTGGGGGTTGCCCTCGTGGCGGCGCTGCAGCTCCTGTATCTGCGGCTGCAGACGGGAGGTGCGCATCATACCCTTTTTGCTCTTTGCCATGAAGGGGGTCAGGATAAGGTTTACGACCAGTGCGAAGATGATGATCGAAAGGCCGTAGTTGCCGGTCCAGTTGTAGAGCTGAACCATGAGCCATGCGAAGGGCTTAGTAATTGCTGCCCACATAGGTTTCTCCTCGTTGTTTTATTTTATGGTACGGGGTCGTAGATGTCATAGTTCTTCCCGTGGAAGGGATGACATCGGCAGATACGCCGGAAAGCCAGCCAGCCCCCTTTGAGAGGGCCGTATTTTTCGATGGCTTCTAAGGCGTATTGTGAGCAGGTCGGGATAAAGCGACAGCAGGGCGGGCGGTTGGGGGAGATATTCTTCCGGTAAAAGCGGATGGCGGCAAGCATGAACTGCTTCAACTTTCCTCACCTCTGAGTAAATTGAGCTGACCGCAGGCGTCCAGAAACGCGCTGTTGAGCTTTTCATAACGGGCTTTCACGCATCTTGAACGCGCTACCACGATGATATCCCAGCCGTTTTTAAGCGCCGGTCGGTTCAGGCGGTAGATCTCACGCAGACGGCGGCGGACACGGTTCCTCACGACGGCATGACCGAGCTTGACGGACACCGTATAGCCCACGCGGCCGACGGGAGAGGGACTGCGGCGGCAGTAGAGCACCAGATAGGGGTTTGCATAGCTTTTCCCTTTGGAATAGAGCCGTCTGAAATCGCTGTTCTTTTTTAAGGTAGTGATCTTATTCATCCGGCTATCCCACAAACACCTAAAGGGCGGATCGCTCCGCCCTAAAATTTATATATCCGTTAGACCTGTTCACGTGCTGAAGATCAGTAGCTGAGCTTTGCTCTGCCCTTTGCTCTGCGGCGGGCGAGGACCTTGCGGCCGTTAGCGGTCTTCATTCTTTTGCGGAAGCCGTGCTCCTTCTTGCGCTGACGGACTTTGGGCTGGTAGGTACGTAACATTTCTTTGGCACTCCTTTCAGGTTAATACTCAACATCGGGTTTTACCCCGAAGCAGTTGACAGCTTTATTGCACCGGCACTTGACCGGCGATTATTGATTATACATTATGTAAAGGGGAATTGTCAACAAAAAGTTACAAAATTTCGGAAAAAGGTTTTTCGACTGCGGAAGCGGCGGTAAATGCAGGCTGCGGCAATACGCTTTTTGCCTTGAAAAACATGACTTCAAATGTTAAGATATAAAAAATGTCCGAAACGTCCGGGAGAAGCGATATGACCGAAAAGTGCGAAAGCAAAGAGATATTCACCGTGGAGATGAAGCACACGGAGGACACGCTCACAAAGCTGTCCCATATGCAGTACGATCTGTTCTGCAAAAAAAACCTGCTCGTGCGCACTGCCATCGCCGCGGTATTTATTGTTATCGGCGCACAGCGGCTCGATCAGTGGTGGGCGCTGCTGCTCATCGGCTACGGCGGGTATCTGCTCACCAGTAAGTATGCCAGCGCAAACCACACCGCACGCAAGCTCTATGAGCAGTTCAAAGCCGCCGGCGAGAGCTATCCGTATTCGCGCTACATTTTTGAGGAAAAGCACATGAGGATAATCGCCATGCCGGAAAATTCCGAGATCGATCCGCTCAGATATTCCGACGTCTTTCGTCTCGGCGAGGATATGACGGCGTTTTACATCTTTCAGAACCAATACGGCGGATATATGATACCGAAATCCTCCCTCGGCGAACGGGAGGACGAGTTCAAAGAGTTCATAGAGCGCGTCACGAAGCAGCCGTTCATGAGCCGCCGCACGAGATTCGGCGGTCTGCGGCTGTGGCTGAAACGGCGCGAGGACGAGCCGTATCACCTTTAAGCTGATGAAGAATTATATAATCTCAATAGAAGAAGCGGCGAAAATCCCGCCGGATATGTGTGAGCGGCTTTTTCCTAAACGCATGGACAGAGCGAGAAAATTCCGTTTCCGTGAGGATTTTCTGCGCTGCATCGGGGCGGGCTTCCTGCTGGAGCGGGCGAACATTCACGAAGCGGATATATTGTATAATGCATACGGCAAGCCGTATGCAGAAAAGGAGGGAGTGTTCTTTTCGCTCTCCCACAGCGGGAATTATGCCCTGCTCACCGCGGACGGCGTTCCGGTCGGCTGTGACATCGAAAAAAACGCCCCGTACAGCAGAGGCGTTGCGGAGCGGGTCTTTACCGCCGGTGAGCTTGCGTGGATGAACGAAAGTCCGGACAGCCGTTTTTACGAGCTGTGGACGCTAAAGGAGAGCGTTATAAAGCTTGACGGGCGGGGGCTGCAGGTCGATCTGCGCTCCTTTTCCGTTCTGCCGCTCACAGGGGGAAAACCGATAGTTTGGGAAAACGGTCTTATATACGGCAGGAGCACACGGCTTGACGGCTGTACGGTATCGGTCTGTTCGGAAAGACCGGTCGGTGAGATCGTATTGGAGGAGATAAAATGGTAAGAGACATCTGCAGAGATATATTTTTCCTGTCACAGAAAAGCGAAGAAGCGACGGTCGGCGACCTTTCGGTCGGCGCAGACCTGCTCGATACGCTCACATTCCATAAGGACGGCTGCGTGGGCATGGCGGCGAATATGATCGGCGTCGCAAAGCGCATCATCTGTTTTGACAATGCCGGAGCCTACATGACGATGTATAACCCCGTCATCATAAAAAAGAGCGAGCCGTTTGAGACCGAGGAGGGCTGCCTTTCACTCAGCGGCACACGAAAGACGACAAGGTATAAAAAAATAAAGGTGCAGTATCAGAACGAAGAGTTTCAGACGCGCCTCAGGAGCTTCACCGGCTGGACGGCGCAGATCATACAGCATGAGGTCGACCACTGCGACGGTGTGATCATATGAATGATGACGTTATTATAATGCTCACGGCGAAGGACGACAGAGCGGCCTGCGCCTATACCGAGAGGATAATCGCGGAGAGCAGACTGAGCGATGCGTGGTATGAGCATTTTGACGGTATCGCCTCCCTGCTCGATCACCCGAAATCCCTTGTGCGAAACCGCGCCATGAACATACTTGCCGAAAATGTCCGCTGGGATGCCGAGGGGCGATTTGACGTTTACATCGAGGCGTTTCTTGAGCATATCACCGACGAAAAGCCCGTTACCGCCAGACAGTGCATAAAATTTCTGCCCGTGATCGCCGAGGCGGAGGAGAGATATATCCCGCTTATAGTGCACAGGCTGAGAAGCGCGGATATTTCAAAATACAAAGACAGTATGCGCCCGCTGATCGAAAAGGATATTGCGGATGCGCTTGTGAGAATCGGAAAAGGAGCAGAAGGTTGAAACTTCGTTTCAACCTTGATTATAAAAAGCCGCTTTTCTCGCCGCTTGCGCGGCAACCGAAAAGCATGGCACATTTTTATGACCATTCCTTTTTCGTGGTCATGAAAGTGCCTTGAGTTATAATGAAAGGAACGGTCATAAAAATGAAAATTGAAAGGATCGGCGTCCTCTACGGCACGACGAACTGTTATATCGTATCGGATGAAAAGAGCGGAAAATGCGCCGCCGTCGACCCGGGCGGAGACGGCGGGAGGCTTGCCGCCTATATCGCGGAAAACGGTCTGACGCTCGCGGCGGTATTGCTGACGCACGGTCACTACGACCACACCGGCGGCGTACAGAGCCTTCGGGAGAATTTCCCCGACGTTCCGGTATATATGAGCGATAAGGACGCCGTCGTCACCGACGACAGGCGCATATCAAGGCTTTTCCCATCCGTGCCCGACACGAAAAATGTCTCCGAGGGTGATGTTATCGATGTCGGAGAGCTTGCCTTTCGCGTCACGGAGACCCCGGGGCACACAAGGGGCGGCGTGTGCTACATCGCGGAAGACTGCATCTTCTGCGGCGACACGCTCTTTACCGGCTCCATGGGGCGCACAGACCTTTTCGGCGGCAGCGACAGCGACATGGAAGCCTCCCTCCGAAAGATAGCCGCGCTTGACGGCGATTACAGGATTTTCCCCGGGCACATGGGCGCGACCACGCTCAATGCGGAGCGGGAGATTAATCCGTATCTCATTAGGGCAATAAGAAAGTGACATTATGACAGACGAAAAAGGCAGAAAATATTCCACCGGCGTGATCTTCGCGGTGGCTTACATAGCGTACAGCGCGATCTATATCGCAAGGCTGAATTTTTCCGTGGCGTCGGCGCTGTTTGAGGCGGCGGGGACGCTCAACAAGGTGCAGATCGGCGTTACGGGCAGTATCTTCTCGCTGGTCTACGCCATATCCAAGGTACCCAACGGCTACATGGGCGACAGACTGCGCTCACGCGCCGTCATCGTGACGGGTCTTGTGATCACCGGCGTTTCCAACCTGCTCATCGGCTTTATGCCGAAATTCTGGAGCATCGCCATCTTCTGGGGACTCAACGCCTACGGTCAGTCGATGCTGTGGGGACCGATGCTGCGCACCTTCTCGGAAAACTATACCGGCGTCACATTCAGGCGGCTTATCCAGTACCTTGTCTCGGCTGTGGCGGCGGGCGGCATAGCGGGTATCCTTATCGCCTCGAAATGCGCCACGGCTCTCGGCGCGTCCGCCTGCTTTTTCGTACCCGGCATTATCGCCCTCGTCATGGGGCTCGCCACAAGGTTCCTTTTCCCCGACTGTGCGGGACGGAAGACCGAGCAGGGCAATATTCTCGCCTCCACCGCAAAGCTTTTCAAAAAGAGCGAATTCCGGCGCATCATTTTCCCTGCCATGGCGCACGGCATGATAAAGGACAACATAAACGTGTGGCTTGCGATCTACTTCATCGATACCTTCCATACCGACATCAGCTCCGCCGCAGGCTTCATCTTCCTTATTCCCGCCTGCGCCCTTGCCGGAAGATTTCTGTTTCCGGTATTCTACAAGGTGCTCAAAAACGACTACAGGGTGTCTATGACGGCGTTTTTCCTGTGTATGCTCGTAAATCTCCTGCTGTTTTCGGGAAAGCTCGGCGTCATCGGCGCAGTGATCTGTATGGGGGCGGACTCGGCGCTCGTGTCGGTCATCAATTCCCACGTTCTCTCCCAGTTCCCCGCCTCCATCAGCGACAGGGGAGAGCTGTCCTTTACCGCGAGCGTCATGGATCTAATCACCTACGGCGGCGCGGGCGTCGGCTCGTTCATTTTCGGCGTACTGATAGGAAAGTACGGCTACGGCAGTATGTTTTTGGTCTGGAGCGTCATTTCGCTTATCTCCGCGTTCATAATGAGAAAATACATCAGAAGCAGTTGATAAAACGCCGGTCGAAAGGCGGTTCGCCATAAGGATTTACAGGTTTTGATCCGCCCTTTTCCGCCCATACTGCATAAAAAATTCCGGAAATACGACAGTATTCCCGGAATTTTATTATATTGTCTGGACGAAAAATGCCTGGCTCAAAACTGCTTCGCACCTGAAAAGCAGGATGTTTTTGGCAGGACAAGGTTCCTCGTCGCAGGAATACTTTTTGTATTTCAAGGCGATTTAACGCAGTACTGCCGAAAAAAGACGCTTTTCAGGCTGCAAATCCCTATGGTGAACCGCCTAATGACCGGCGTTTTGACGTATAAAACTGCTGCTGTTATCGGCAGATGAAATCGATACAATCTTCAATCGTCACCGCCATGGTATCGCCGACAAGGAAGCGGTGATCCGCGCCCTCGCTGAGTATGAGCGGTATGCCGTTTTTCGCGGCAAAGCGTTTTACATCCTCACAGTCGACAAGCTCGTCGGCCGTCCCCTGCACGATCAGCATCCTGCCGGATTTATCCGTGTAATCTCTCACATTGACGCGGTTGTTATCAAGCTCGTCCAGAAAGCTCTGACACAGCGTCACCTTCATGTCAAAGCCGTTTTCCACGGTGCCGCCCTCACGGAGAGTTCTCAGATCGTCGGCGGAAAGGATCTTCTCCTTCAGCGTGTCGCCCATACGCACCGCCGGACAGCGCAGAACGGTCTTATCGAAGACCCCGGGATGTTCATCGGTGTATTTAAGGCTCAGATAACCGCCGAAGCTCGTGCCGGAGAGGATAAGACACGCATCCGGGTAGCGCTCGCGCATGAATTCCGCCGCGGCGCTTATGTAGGCGTCACACCTTTCCGCCGACAGCATTTCCGTGTCGCTGCCGTGCCCGGGCAGATCGAAGCTCAGTACCGCGCTCGCCGGTTCACGCTCCATGATGCGTTCGGCAAGCTTCTGGATCGCGCTGCCCTCCTTGTGTCCGGCATAGCCGTGTACGGCGACGACGGCGTACTTTATATGCGGCTCATTGGACGAGTACAGCAGAGCGTTCAGCGTCTGAGAGTTTTTACGTATTATTCTGTATTGCAGACCTGCTTTCGCCGGAGCGTCATAGCCTGTGCACAGAATGGGCGAGCAGTCATAGCTGAAATCACGCATTTCGTTGACGAACATACGTATATAGCTCTCGCTTTTCAGATTATAGGACGAATAGATATGGCAGCGCCCCTTGAAGCACAGGCATACGTTCTGTATACCGGCTTTTCCGGCGACTTTTCCGTAGATCATCACGTTGGCTATTCTGTCGTTCAGCTCTCCCATATCGAAGCGGCCGAGATAGGAGACGATAGGATCGTTTTTCAGCCTGACCTCCGAGAAAAGCTGCCTTTTCTGCTCTACGGTGGGCAGGGAGTTGAGCTCTTTAAGCTCGGCTTTGTCCTTCATGCAGCGGGGAAGCTGATGCTCCTCGCTTGACTGGATCATCATCTGTCCTTTGAGTACGCTAAGCTGATTTTCGTAGGACATGGAGCGCAGCGTGTGAGAATGCGTATATGCCGCAGACTTGGTGCAGTTGCGGAGAGTTTCGTCACAGCCAAGCACCTTTCGCATATCTATGGGACAGGCGATCCTTATGGGAAGCTCGTTTTCAAGCTCCAGACAGTCGATCGCCCTCGCCAGCGTCAGCGCGATAGCGCCGGATACGCCGCCCTCATATCTTCTGGCATAGTCTACAAGCACCTTCTCCGGCACCGAGAAGCTGTAAAGACGGGCGTTTTTACTGTCGATCTTCTCCTCGGAAAAGGTAAAGCTCTCCTGTTTGCGGAGATGAAATTCACGGTTTACCTCGCGCAGACATTCCATGGGGTCCTTCCATTCCTCTTCCCGCGGTGTATCCCATGCGCTTTTTACGCCCGGACAGTCAAAGCTTCTGCCGTCTTTCAGTTCAAAATAGGTCTTCAAAAGGGTACGGATCATTGCGGTCAGACCGCCGCCGTCCGTCAGACCGTGAAACAGCTTCGAAAAGATATGCCTGTTGAAATAGCTCAGAGTAAACAGATATCCGTTCGCCTCGTCTGAGAATACGTCGACATAGCCGTTCTTTTCTCTCACGGGGAAGGGCAGATCGTTTTCTTCCAGAACATAGCGGCTGCCGTCTTCGCTCAGAGCCTGCTTTACCTTGAAATAAGGAAAGCGATCGACCGTAAGGTGCGCCGCTTTCTCGAATACCTCTGCGTCGACCGGCTCGTCAAGCTCGATATCCGCAAACATCCACACCTTTTCTCCCGGCATATAGAAATAGGAGCTTGCGCTGCTCAATTCAAATGTTCTTTTGCGTTCATTCATTTTAAGTCCCTCTTTTGAATTAAAGGATCAAAATATTATATCACGGGTCGGAACGACAAATCCAGCTTTTTTTTATTGATAAGCAGCAGATCCTGTGCTAAAATAACCGAAGGATTTATTTGAACGGACATTTCCCGGCGGAGGATGCCTATGAACGACAGCAAGGCGATGAAGCTATTTTACGGCAGCGCCCTCGGACGCGGCTTTCTCAATATCCTTATGAAGATCGGTCTGCCGAAGGCGATAGCGGCGTTTCTGTGTTCGCCTCTGTCAAAGCCGATGGTCGGCAAGTATATCCGAAAATATGATATCGACATGGACGAATACCCGAACGAGAAATACCGGAACTTTTCCGATTTCTTTGTCCGCAGAAAGTGTGATCCCGCTTTTGACGGCGAACCGACGCACCTTATAAGCCCCTGTGACAGTATGCTCAGTTTTTACCCCATCGATGAGGGCTCTTGCTTCGGCATAAAGAATTCGTCCTACCGTGTGTGCGACCTTGTCGGAGATGAAGCTTTGGGACGTGAATATCTCGGCGGGAGCTGCCTTGTTTTCCGTCTTCGCCCCAACGACTACCACCGCTACTGCTTTATCGATTCGGGCTTCGTGGGCGAAAACCGTTTCTTTGAGGGGAAGCTCCACTCCGTCCAGCCCATCGCCTGCCGCAAGGTGCCGGTATACCGTCTCAACCGCCGGTTGTGCACGGTACTTGAAACGGAGAATTTCGGCAAGGTCATCCAGACCGCGGTGGGCGCTATGGCCGTGGGCGGCATCGTCAATCTCTTTGAAAACTGCCATGTATCCAAGGGCGGTGAGATGGGGCGGTTTGAGCTGTGCGGCTCCACGATAGTGCTGCTGTTCCAAAAAGGAAAAATTTCCCTGCTGCCGGAGCATGAGAGGATCCTTCAAAACGGCGGGGAGCTGCCCGTCCGCTACGGCGAGCATATCGGAAATTCCATATAACTTATTCAACGCATTTGAGCGCCTCAATTGGGTCGATCTTATCGATCATCCTATTGGTCATTATATTTACTATCAGAGCAAATATAAACGTTATTCCTCCGGAGAAGACATAGCTTACCGGGTGGATGACCGTTCTGAATACGATGGCGGGCATCTGCAGCGCCTTTCCGAGCAGCCTGCCGAGATATACGCCGAGGGGAAGACCGGCGGCGATGCCGAGAAGCGTGAGGATAAGCGTCTCTTTATTTATATAGGTATGTACCTCTCCGTCGAAGAAGCCCAGTACCTTGACGGTGGCGATCTCACGGTCGCGCTCGGATATATTTGTTGCCGAGAGGGTGAACAGTACGGCAAACGCAAGCGCACCCGCCAGTACGATCACCACGTACACCACCATATTCATAAGCAAAAACGACTGGTGGAAGCTGTCCTTCAGCTCCCGTACGCTTGTGACCGACTGCACCTCATCAAGCCTGTTGAGATCGTCGCGCATGGCGTAATCGTCGGCGCCGTCCTCCAGACACAGCAGAACGGCATTGGGAGAAAATTCATCAAAAAGTCTTTCGTATTCGCTCTGCGTTATAAAAATACTGTTGCCGAGATAGTTTTCCGTGATGCTGACGATCGGCGAGACAGCCTCTCTCAGCTCCATATCCTGTATGCTCATCTGATCGCCCTCGGCAAAGCCCAGAAACGTGCCGATGTTTTCGGTGATCACAAAGCCCTCATCAGAGAGCGTCACGCTTTCCCCGCTCATATTCCTCAAAGTGAAATAGGGGCTTATATCCGCCCCGTCCGGCAGCACATAGAGCTGCACGGTAAGCGTTTCGCCGTTTACGCCGTGCACGTCCGTATCCGAGACCGCGACGGCTATGCTCTGACGTATCTCACTTCCGCGCTGTGCCAGATATTCCGTGAGCGCGTCAAAATCCCCGTCACCGGCGGTCGCCGCGAGGATATCGTAGGAGATTATCTGCTCATACTGCCTCGGCAGCAGATCCGCCACCGTGTCCCGTATCGAAAAGCCGCACAGCAGCAGACCCGTACAGCCAGCGATGCCGAAGACCGTCATGAGAAAGCGTTTTTTGTAACGAAACAGATTTCTTGCCGTGACCTTGTTCAGAAAGCTCATCGACCGCCATATCGGCGTGATATATTCCAGCAGTATCCTTGAACCGGCCTTCGGCGCTTTCGGGCGCATCAGAACGGCCGGCATTTTCTTTACCGTCAGACTGACTGTCACGACCGTTGTTCCGACGATCGCGGCATAGAAGAGCAGTATCCCGCCGAGTCCGCTTGTAAGATCATAGCCGAGAGCGTATTCCGGCAGCAGATACATCTGACGGAATATAACGATGATGATCTCCGGCAGCACCACAAAGCCGCAGACGTTTCCGAGAATACCTCCCGTCAGACTTGCGACCGAGGAATACACCGCAAATTTCCGCCGTATCTCTCTGTCCCTGAAACCCAGCGCCTGATATGTGCCGATCTGACCGCGATTTTCGTCCACCATGCGGTTGATGGTCGTAAGGCTTATGAGCACTGCCACGAGCAGGAACATGATCGGGAAGATCGTGCCGATGGACTCGATGCAGTCGGCGTCGCTTTTTATATCCGCGCAGCCGTTGAGCGCGTTCCTGTCGCGCACATACCACACACATTCCGGAATATCCGAGAGCTCTTCCCTCGCTTCTCTAAGCTTTTCCGCGGCCTCGATGCGCTTTTCTTCGTATTCCTTAACGCCGTCGGCGTACTCCTTTTCACCGTCGGCATACTCCTTTTTTCCGTCCTCCAGCTCTTTCAGACCCTGAAGCAGCTTTTCTTCCGCGGTCTTTTCACCGGCGATTAGCATTGACTGCGCCTCGTTCAGCTCAATTCGTCCCGCTTCCGCCTCGGCGTATTTCTCTTCAAGCTGAGTTCGCCCTTCCGCTATCTGCGCTCTGCCCTCTTCTATCGAGGCAAGACCTTCGTTTATCAGCATCTCATTTGCATTGAGCTCCTGCTCCTGTGAGCTTATCTTTTCCCATTCGCCCGCAAAGAGCTGCTGCGCTTCGCTTTTTTGCGATTGAAGACCCGACAGAGCGCCCTGCAGCTCGGCAAGCTGCTGCGCGTAGCCTTCGGAGGCGGGATCGAGCATGGCGATTGCGCCTTCGAGATGTGCAATGGCAATATCGAGCTGATTTAAGGTCTCGTTCTCCTGCGATTGCAGGAGCTGCTTTGCTTCGTCAAGCTGCGCTCTCCCCTGTGCGAGCTGTTCCGCCGACTGTTTCAGAGCCGCTTCGTTTTCGTTCAGCGCCGCTTCCTGAGCTTCAAGCTCGGCAGACGCCTCGTCAAGCTGACGGATACCGTCCTCCAGCTCCGCGTTCTTTTCTTCGATCAGCGCTCGGCCTTCGGCGATCTCCGCTTTTGCCTCGGCGATGCCGAGAGCGAGCTTCACTTCGCCGTAGTCGAGCTCTATTTTGCCGTCGCGCAGTTCCTTTTCGGCGTCATCGAGCTCCTGCCGCGCATCGGCAAATTTTTCGTCAGCCTTTTTTTCGGCGTCGTTTATTTTTCTCTCCGCTTCATCGCGGATCGCCTTATATCCCGCACGCTGGCGGTTTTCCTTTACAAGCGTCTCAATGTCCTGCTTTGCCGCATCGATGAGCGCGGTATACTCCCGGGAAAAACAGTCCGTTGCTTTTGCACCCTTTACCGTCAGATTGACTGCCGTATAATAGTCGCTCTCCACACTGTCCCACGTGACAAAGGCTGTATAGTCCTCCGCGCCCGCGTTTCGGAAGCCTGTCGAACCGTCGGGATTGACAACGGCGGTCACGTCCGTGACGATGCCGGTTATCGTAAATTCCGTGATCGGAAAATTCGGCTTTTCCTCTTCCTTCAGATCTTCAAAGCCCTCGATCTCCTCCCCGCCATCCTCTTCGGTCTCTTCAAGCTTTTCGCGGATACTTACCGTATCCCCGATTCTTTTCCCGGAGACGGTCATATAGGAATTTGTCACTGCCGTCTCCCCGAGCTTTTCGGGCAGGCGGCCTTCGATAACGTAGGGTCGGTCTATGCCGTCCGGCGTGAAGGTCCTGAAAAGAGCTTCTGTAAAACCGTCTTTCAGATCGAGCTGCACTTTTTCCGAAAATTCTCCCTCGGCGCACTCTATATTATCGAGCGCGGCAAGCGCCTCGATATCCGCGTCCTTCAATCCCAATGTGGACACGACACTTATATCGTGCAGGCTCTGAGCATCAAAAAACGCGTCTGCCGATGCTCGGAGATCGTCGCAGGAGGCTTTCAGACCCGTCATCATCGTCACGCCAAGAGCAGCGATCGTTATCAGCGCCAGAAGACGTTTTTTCTCTCCGCGTATCGTGCGGAGGATATCCTTTCCGTAAGGTCTCATACTTACCACTCGATCTCTTCCACGGGCGTGGGGCGCTCGTTCAGCTCTTCGGAGATCACCTGCCCGCTGCGGAAGCGGATCACTCTGTCCGCCATCGGAGCGATGGCGGTGTTGTGGGTTATGATCATGACCGTGATGCCCTCATAGCGGCACATATCCTGAAGAAGCTGCAATATCTGCTTGCCGGTCACATAGTCCAGCGCACCCGTAGGCTCATCGCACAAAAGAAGCTTCGGCCTCTTTGCCAGCGCACGGGCGATGGATACCCTCTGCTGCTCGCCGCCGGAGAGCTGGGACGGGAAATTGTTCATCCTCTCACCGAGTCCCACCTTTTGCAGCGTTTTTTTCGGGTCGGCGGCTCTTGTGCAGACCTGCGACGCCAGCTCCACGTTTTCAAGCGCGGTCAGATTTGGCACGAGATTGTAAAACTGGAACACGAACCCGATGTCCTTCCGGCGGTACTCCGTGAGCTTCCGACGGCTGAGTGCGGTGATGTCCTTCCTGTCCACGACGAGGCGGCCGCTTGTTGCCGTATCCATCCCGCCGAGGATGTTCAGCGCCGTTGTCTTGCCCGCGCCTGAAGAGCCGAGGATCACGGCAAGTTCGCCTTTTTCGACCGAGAAGCTTGCTCTGTTCAGAGCCAGTATCTCGCTTTCGCCGCTTACATATTTTTTTATTATATTGTCAAATTCAATGTAGCTCATGTTCTGCTCCGCTCATTGTTTTATCTTATTATATATTATATCAGCCGCGTTTTCAACCGCATGTTTCACGTGAAACCCTGTTCGGAGCGGAGGGCGGAATTAAATTGTTTCACGTGAAACTATTGAAAAACACACGACCACCTGTTATAATCACTCGTGAAGAAAGAAAAACCTTTTGGGAGAGAGAAATGGCAAAGATAATAGCTGTTGCTAACCAGAAAGGCGGCGTAGGCAAGACGACGACGGCGGTCAATCTGTGCGCGTCGCTTCACGAGCTGGGAAAAAGAGTCCTGCTTGTGGACTGCGATCCTCAGGGCAACGCTACCACCGGCATGGGCGCAGCCAAAGCGACGCGCCCGAACACCTACGATCTGATGGTCAATGCCGCCGCACCGGAAACGTGCATCACGCACACACCCTACGGGGACGTCATTCCGTCGAGCAAGGAGCTGGCAGCGTCCTCGGTGGAGCTGATACGTGTGGAAAAGCGTGAGTTCGTGCTGAAAAGCGCACTGCTGAAGCTCTATACGGATTACGATTATATTTTTATCGACTGCCCGCCGTCACTGGAGCTGATGACTGTCAATGCGCTCGTCGCCGCCGACAGCGTCATTATTCCGATGCAGTGCGAATACTACGCCTTAGAGGGTATTACCGATCTGCTCACGAGTATCCGCATGTGCAAAAAGCGGCTGAACAAACGGCTGGAGATCGAAGGGATCGTACTGACGATGTACAATTCCACCGCAAATCTTACAACACAGGTCGCAAACGAGCTGAGAAAATATCTCGGCGACAAGCTTTACGACACGGTGATCCCGAGAAGCATCCGACTGTCCGAGGCGCCGAGCTACGGCAAACCGGGCGTGGTGTACGACAGATCAAACCGCGGCAGCCGCGCATACATGGAGCTTGCCGAAGAATTTATCCGAAGAACGGAGAGGTGAGAAAAAGAGAATGTCATCAAAGGAGAAAAAAGGACTGGGCACGGGGCTTGCGGCACTGTTCGGGGACGATGATCTGCTGAATGAGGACGGAGAGCTGCTGAACCTTCCCATCTCAAAGGTGGAGCCGCGACGGGATCAGCCGAGAGAATATTTTGATGAAGCGGCATTGCAGGAGCTTGCCGATTCGATCGCTCAGTACGGTCTGATACAGCCTATCGTCGCCAGAAAACTCGACACGGGCTATTATCAGATCATCGCCGGTGAACGGCGGTGGAGAGCCTCACGTATGGCGGGACTCACCGAGGTGCCGGTCAGAGTTATCGAGGCGGACGACAGACGAACCGCAGAGCTTGCACTTGTGGAGAATTTGCAGCGCGAAAACCTCAACCCCATCGAGGAGGCCAAGGGCTATCGGACGCTTATGGAGGTCTACGGACTGACCCAGGAGGAGACGGCAAAAAGCGTGGGGCGCTCAAGACCGGCTATCACAAATTCCGTGCGTCTTCTGAGCCTCGGCGAAGAGGTGCTGAAGCTTGTTGAGGAGGGAAAGCTCTCCGCCGGACACGCGAGAGCGCTGCTTCCGATCCGTGACGAAAAGAAACAGCTCGCGGCGGCCAATGAGGTCGTTGCAAAGGCGCTGTCCGTGCGAAAGACGGAATCAATGGCGGCAAAGCTTGCAAAGCCGGAAAAAGAGACCTCGCCGGAGATAGAGAGCGAGATCAGAGTCGACTATGCAGCCGAGGTCGAAAAGGAGCTCGGCGCGATATTAGGGCGCAGAGTCCGACTTGTCGACAGCAAAAAAACGGGTAAAATAGAAATAGAATTCTACGGCAGTGACGACAGAGAAAACCTGATCGAGCTGCTACGCAGATTAAAATAGTAAATTTGAATTAGGAATTATGAATGAGGAATGAGGAATTATTGTGTCGGCTTCGCCGACTATTATAATTGTCGCTTCGCGACACCTTAATTCCAAATTCCTAATTCCTCATTCCTAATTATCTAAAGGAGAAGAATAATGTTAGACATCAGATTTGTCCGCGAAAATCCCGACATCGTTAAGGAAAACATAAAGAAGAAGTTTCAGGACGCGAAGCTTCCGCTGGTAGACGAGGTCATAGAGCTTGATGCCCTCAACCGCGCCGCCATCACCGAGGCGAGCGACCTGCGTGCGTCCCGCAACACCCTTTCCAAGCAGATAGGTATGCTCATGGGACAGGCCAAGAAAGACCCCTCCAAGCTTGAAGAGGCCGAGAAGGTCAAGGAACAGGTCAAGAAGAACGCCGACCGCCTTGCCGAGCTTGAAAAGCTTGAGGAAGAATATGCGGAAAAAATCCACCGCATCATGCTCAACATCCCCAACATCATCGACCCCTCCGTACCCATCGGCCCGGACGACAGCGCAAATGTCGAGGTCGAGCGTTTCGGTGAACCCGTCGTTCCCGAATATCCCATCCCCTACCACACCGAGATAATGGAGAGCTTCAACGGCGTTGATATGGATGCCGCCGGCAGAGTTTCCGGCAACGGCTTTTACTACCTCATGGGCGATATAGCCAGACTCCACAGCGCAATTCTTGCCTACGCCCGCGATTTTATGATAAACAAGGGCTTTATCTACTGCATCCCGCCCTTCATGATCCACGGCAACGTCGTCGAGGGCGTTATGTCCCAGACCGATATGGACGCGATGATGTACAAGATCGAGGGCGAGGATCTCTATCTGATCGGCACCTCCGAGCACTCCATGATCGGCAAATTCATCGATCAGGTTATCCCCGAGGAGACCCTGCCCCAGACTCTCACCTCCTACTCACCCTGCTTCCGCAAGGAGAAGGGCGCACACGGCATAGAGGAGCGCGGCGTGTACCGCATCCACCAGTTTGAAAAGCAGGAAATGATCGTTGTCTGCAAACCCGAGGATTCAATGGACTGGTATGAGAAGATGTGGAGATTTTCCGTTGAGCTGTTCCGCTCCATGGAAATTCCCGTGCGCCAGCTTGAATGCTGCTCCGGCGACCTTGCCGACCTCAAGGTCAAGTCCTGCGATATCGAAGCGTGGAGCCCCCGCCAGCAGAAGTATTTCGAGGTCTGCTCCTGCTCAAATCTCGGCGACGCCCAGTCGAGAAGACTCAAAATGCGCGTAAAGGGCGCGGACGGCAAGATGTACCTGCCCCACACCCTCAATAATACCGTCGTCGCTCCTCCCCGTATGCTTATCGCTTTCCTTGAAAATCATCTGCAAGCCGACGGCAGCGTGACTATCCCCGAAGTCCTCCGTCCCTACATGGGCGGCATCGAGCTTCTTGTTCCCAAATTATAAAAGGAGCACTCTCAACGGGTGCTCCGAAAAAAGAAAACACCTCCGGAATTCCGGAGGTGTTTGTTGTATATTGAAAACCCCACGCTAGGCGTGGGTGGTTCGGAAGCGCTTAAAGCTG